>JAYTVX010000348.1:0-27783 GCA_043743775.1 Bacteroidales bacterium
GAAGGACAGGACTGGAAATCATCCATTAACCCTGAGTCGATGAAAATAACGGAAGGTTATGTAGAACCATCGTTAGCTAGCGCGAAACCGCTCGACAAATTCCAGTTTGAACGTTTGGGATACTTCAGCGTCGATTATGATTCCATGCCCGGGAAGCTAGTGTTTAACCGTACCACTACGCTTAAGGATACTTGGGCAAAGATTTCGGGACAATAAAATTAGTTGACAGTTTACAGTTATTCGTTGCTGGTTGTTAGATGTTTTATTACCAGTATCCTGTAACCAGTAACTTTTTTAAGTGAAAACGTTTGGAATATTCAATATACATCACTTAATTTGCAGCCTGAAAATTGTCCTGTAGTGTAATTGGCAACACGTCTGATTCTGGATCAGAAGAGTTCAGGTTCGACCCCTGACAGGACAACAAAATAACCAAACACTTACACCTTAAACCGTGTAGGTGTTTTTTGTTTCTTGAAATTCTTGCTGGCATTCTAAAAAATAGCGAGAATTTCCAACCCGCAATAATTGAAAAGGTTAATCGAGGGTTCTTTATTGGTAGATAAAAAATCTAAAAGGTATGCGTACTAGCTCAGAAAGCATCTCCCCTTCTTCCTTCATGCCGTCATCGTCTTGATGATAGTACCAGTCTATGAAAACCTTGTTGTTCTGCTCGTGAAGTTGCTTGCAAATTGAAATTATGTCGTGTATTCTTTTTTGTGAAGCAGAATTGATGTACTCCATTTTGAAGTTGAGTACTGTTAGGTTATTTGGTTCCTTTATATATTCTTTAAACCAGTCGACAATAGGGTTGAAAAACTCCTTCGGATTTTCGGGTAGCGATTTACCATTAAGTTCAAAAAAATTCATCTCCTTGTCAAGAGTAACGCAAGGACAATCATGGGTCGCTTGAATTATCAGCGGCTGAATCATCACAATTATGTATTTAAGAATGAAGTAACAACCAAAAGTAATTAAATATTAATAAAAATAATCAATTTATTATAAACGTACTCTACTCACATTGATTTGCTACCGAGCTTCCTTGATATACAATAATTGCTAGTGTTGACTTATTTATTTGCTTGCACCGGTTTGTAATCGGAGTGTCTTATTTTAAACTAGTATTTGTTATCAACTAGTTCACCTTGTTGCCCCAAACACCATCCCAGATATCATGGGTATTAGCCAGATAATCCATACTAGGAGACTGAATCGGTGAAATTTCAGAATCATTTTTTCGTTCCGCTTCAGCAAAACAACGATTGCCCAAACGGCATGGAAAAGCATCAGAAGAATGGCCGCATTTCCTGTAATCCCATGAAAAGTAAATTTGAAAAGAGAACCGGATAGTACGCTCATTGCAGTTGTCCCTATAGCATCGCAGATTAATCCCGAAGTGAAAAAGAGGGTGTGCCACCATTTAAGCCTTAGTTGGATTCTTTCAGCCCAAACCCCAATGGTGTATAGCAGGCAAGCAAGATTTATAAATACTATTGCAAGAATCAGTGTTGTTGAGTGCATCGTTTTTTATTTACAAAAGTCTTAAATTCTTATAGATAATTACAGCTAAAACGATAAAAAACTATAACTCTTTAAAAGTGATGATATTACAGTAAAACATGATTAATTCAAATCACCCTACGTTCAATAGTACATTTTTTTGTTTTCTTTAAACCCAATGAAATTAGGTAATGCGCTCAATATTAAAGCTTTTTAACAAAATAACATTTGATTTTAATAGGGTAAAACAATCGACTTCAGATCTTATTAGCAAAGAGGGAAATAGAGCAAGTTTACAGGTTCTTTGAGTTAATAGAATTATCGCCAAAAGTTAACGTAAGCTTATTGAAAATCAAACTGTTCGTATCCGAACACGGAGATCATAAAAACGAACAGCTAATAAAACAATATAAAAATTAACTATCAGTAAAACAGCATAATAGTATTTTTTGGCACATAGAATGTAATTATTTAGGCAGAAGTTTTCGATTAAATAGCATTAAAAAAGTAATTTAAAATTGGGAGGATTTATTATGAAAACGTTATTAACTATTTTAATGGTTGCCCTTTTCGGTGCTATAGTTAGTGCCAACCCTGGCAGCAAAGTTGATTACCTTATAACCAAAGACGGTAAGGTAGTTGTAGCAAAAGTTCACTTCGGATTATTTAAAATCCATGCAAAAACAACAAAGGGCTGTATTTTAGAAGCCAGCTATAAAGATGTTGTTACATTCCATAAAGATGGTGAACTGTACTCAAAGAAGCCTCTTTATAACAGTAACAAAAACAGCGGGAGCATCGTTTTCATGAAGTTAATTAGCTGGAGAAATGGTCTTGGCTTATATTGCTACGAAGATCCTACGCTAGGGCTTATTAATAATAAGAGATATTTTATATTTAAGGATGAAAACATCTTCTGGCTTGAAGTTGATTCAAGGAATGCAGAGACAATTAAAAGATTCTACAACAGAATAATGTAAGTGAATGTTTTCAGATTAATTCTGAAACACCAACAAAAAACCGCCATTCGGCGGTTTTTGTATTTATAATCTAAATTGTTCAGCTCAATAACTTGAAGACAAAATCAATCAGATAAATTTTTAGCAAAACCTTAATATTCTAGAGCTATTCTCTTCTTTCTTCGTTATATATGGGGATCTGCAATAGTTTTTATACCTTTGATAGGTTAATATTCGACATTTATGGAAACTCAAAAGTATTCTCTACAAAGCAGTGCAATTGGTACGGGTCAGGTTTTTATTGATACCTTAACAGGGCTTACATTTGGAATAAGGCATATTACTTACGATCGACAAGCATCTGGCAGCATTACTTTTCCTAACTCATCATCGCAAGAAATTAGCAATGTTAGCCCAGGTCAGAAATGGAGTTTCAACTTCGGGGGAAAGGATTACGAGGTTGTTCTGCTTGAGTTAAACTACCTGAACGACAACTATAAGGTACAGATAGCGGAGAAATAGATCCTGTTAGAATTATTCAAATTCAGGGCGTCGCTTCAACTCCTCCATGGTTAGGATTCGGCTAAACTCACATTCGGGTAGAACGATGGATTCGTATTTTTGGTTGCGGAGCTGTGGTATGTAACCACCATCAACAATAGCTTTCTGAATGCCATAGGAATCCATTCGATTGTCGGCTCCAGCGGAGGAAACAACGTTTTCCTCAATCATTATTGATCCAAAATCATCGGCTCCGGCGTGCAAGCAAACCTGAGCAGTATCTTTACCCACTGTTAGCCATGATGCTTGAATATGTTTGACATTACTAAGCATAATTCTGCAAATTGCAACTGTTCGGATATACTCCTCAGAGGTCACCCTGCATGTTACCCCAAGTTCTTCAAGTTTCGTCCCTTTATCCTGAAAAGTCCAAGCAATAAAGTTTAGGAAACCCGGAGCATCTTTGGATTTTTTTGATTGAAGATCGCGAATTTTAATTAGATGCTCAATCCTCTCCTCCATTGTTTCAACATGCCCAATCATCATGGTTGCAGAGGTAACCAGTTGAAGAGCATGTGCTTCGGCCATTACATCGAGCCAAGCCTGCGAATCTGGCTTGCCAGGCGAGATAAATTTCCGAACCCTATCAACAAGTATCTCAGCACCAGCGCCAGGAAGGCTGTCAAGACCAGCATCGATTAATGCAATAAGTACATCTCTGTATGATATTTTCTCAAGTTTAGCAATAAATGCGACTTCTGGAGGTCCAAGTGCATGTAGTTTGATATTTGGAAACATATCCTTTATCTCACAGAAAAGCGATGTATAGAACTCAAGCCCAAGTTTTGGGTGTAGCCCGCCTTGAAGTAAGAGCTGATCGCCACCATAACGCTGAAGTTCCTCAATCTTAATTCTATACTCTGCCACAGAAGTAATAAAAGCACCATCATCAATAAGATTACAGTGGAAGTTGCAGAATTTACAGCCCGATATACAAACATTGGTAATGTTAACGTTTCTATCAATCTGCCATGTAACCTTATTTCCGGGGACATGAATCTTTCTCAGCTCGCTTCCTACGAACATCAGCTCGTTGGTTGGTGCGTTCAGGTATAGAAAAAGACCCTCCTCTTTTGTAAGCGGATTGAGAGCCAAAGCCTTATCGAAGAGTTGTTTAACTTCCATGCAGTGCAGTTGTTAGACTATAAAAGTACTAAAAAATCAGCATTTCATCTTATTCCTGTGTTCGTTCTAAAAGATGCAATCGATTTAGAATAATCAATTAAACATAAGGCCTCCCTAAAGGTAATTAACAAAAATCAAGTATCATTTAAACTACTACTTCGCTATCTCTTTGAACCTTGCTGATTTTTTATACTTTTGTACGATAAACCTTAAAAATAAAAAAAGGTTGAATATGAGCGAAGAAAAAATTAGAGTAGGGATTACTCAAGGCGATATTAACGGAATTGGATATGAGATTATTATTAAAACCTTTTCCGATCCAAGATTCAATGAATTTTGTATACCCATAGTATACGGTTCTCCTAAAGTTGCAGCATACCATCGCAAGGCACTTAACGTTGAAAACTTTAGCTTTAACCAGATTAAGGACGCAAGCGAAGCCAATTCAAAGCGGGTGAACATTGTCAACTGTATGGATGAGAATGTTCGGGTAGAGCTCGGAAAATCTACTGAGTATGGCGGTATGGGATCGCTACAAGCCCTAAAAGCGGCTGTTGCTGATATAAAGGCCAAAAAAATAGATGTTCTGCTTACCGCACCAATCAATAAGCACAATATTCAGGGGCAGAATTTCCACTTCCCTGGACATACAGAATATTTGGCCAATAGCTTCGACTGCAACGAGGTGCTAATGCTTATGATCAGCGAGGTGATGAAGGTTGGTGTTGTAACAGGCCATGTACCTATTTCTCAGGTACCATTGTTGGTTACAAAGGAGGCAATACTCTCAAAACTTCGAATACTAAATCGTTCGCTGATTCAAGACTTTGCTATTCGCAGGCCAAGGATTGCTGTACTTGGACTAAATCCTCATGCTGGTGATCAGGGTGTTATCGGTGTTGAGGAGCAGCAAATCATTATACCTGCTATTAATGAAGCCAACAATGAAGGAATTGTCGCATTGGGGCCCTATCCTGCTGATGGTTTCTTTGGATCGGAAAACTTTGTTAAGTTCGATGCAATACTTGCCATGTACCATGATCAAGGATTAGCTCCTTTCAAAACAGTTAACTTTGATACAGGTGTAAACTATACTGCTGGATTGCCCATTATTAGAACTTCTCCTGCACATGGTACTGCTTATGAAATTGCTGGAAAGGGTGAAGCATCACCCAACTCATTCCGACAAGCATTATA
This sequence comes from Bacteroidales bacterium, assembly GCA_043743775.1. Lineage (GTDB taxonomy): Bacteria > Bacteroidota > Bacteroidia > Bacteroidales > Tenuifilaceae > UBA8529. The sequence continues at coordinate 5,346 of JAYTVX010000348.1, forward strand.
CCTTGCTGTAGATCTTTATAAGAATAAACAGATGTATGCTGAGTTAACAAGCAAACCGCTGCAACGAATTGATCCCGAATCAATCTAGACAATAATTTCAGATTCTAAATTTCGAATATGTTTGAGTACATTAAGGGTTCTATCGCTGAATTAACGCCAACTTATGTTGTTGTTGATGCTGCAGGAGTTGGATACTACGTGAACATCTCGTTGCAAACATATAGCAGTTTTGAGGGGAAAAAAGAGGTTTTGGTCTACCTGCATCAGGTGATTCGAGAGGACGCACATTTGCTATTTGGCTTTGCCAGCAAGGACGAACGTGAGCTATTCCGATTATTGATCAGCGTTTCAGGCGTGGGGGCGAACACCGCAAGGGTAATCCTTTCATCGATGTCGGCAGCTGAAATCCAGAAGGCGATTGTAAGCGCCGATATCAACGCATTGAAGCAGATTAAAGGAATTGGTCTAAAGACTGCTCAGCGTATTATTGTGGATCTAAAGGATAAAGTATTTGGGAAGGATACAGGATCATCGCAATTATTCAATACCCTAAACAATACAATCCGACACGAAGCGTTATCTGCTTTAGTTATGCTTGGGTTTAACAAATCAGCGGTAGAAAAGGTGCTCGACCTTCTACTTAAAGAGGAGACTCCCCAAAGCGTAGAAGTGTTAATCAAACTTGCGCTTAAACGATTGTAGAATAGCAACAGGAATAAGAGTTTGAAGCATATATGTAAATATCACATAGCAGGATTTCTAATTGCTGCCTTTGTTTGTTTTGCTAAAACATCAGAGGCATCAGTAGGTTTTTATAGTAGTCATCAATCTTTCAGCGCTTCAGATGAATCCACTCTAACAAACGACAACTCAACATTTCAGGATACTTCAAAACTGCGTTACCCCCTTAAGCCCGAAGATTCTTTTGCTTCGGAGAGAAAAGCCCGCTCCTCTTTTAATTTAGAATCCCCTTCGAACATAATCATTACGGTGGAGTATGACCCCAAAACAAAGGCGTATACTATTTTCGAGAGGGTAGGAAAGTATAATATCAAACCCCCAAGGGTAATGAGCGAGGAGGAGTATAGGAAATATCAGTTTGAAAACTCAATGCGCGAGTACTGGTGGAGGCAGAGTGCCGGTCAATCGGCTAATGCAGGTTCTGGGTTATTACCGCGAGTTCAGGTAGGAGGGGAAACATTCGATAGAATTTTTGGTAGCAACACCATTGAAATTATCCCTCAGGGTAGTGCCGATCTTAGCTTTGGAATCAATAGTACCAAAACGGAAAATACATATATTCCCGTTGACATGAGGAAGAGCACAACCTTCGATTTTAAGTCAAAGATTCAGATGAATGTTGATGGTAAAATTGGGGAGAAGCTCAAAATGAATGTGCAGTATAACACTGAAGCTACGTTTGATTTTGAGAATAATGTAAAAGTTGAATACACAGGATTTGAGGATGAGATCATTCAGAAAATTGAGGCGGGTAACGTAGCATTACCATTACAGGGTACACTAATTACTGGAAGTCAAAGTCTTTTTGGATTCAAAACCCAGCTAAAGTTTGGCAAACTGAACATAACCTCTATTTTCTCGAAACAGAATGGTCAAACTCAGGTAATAGAAGTAAAAGGAGGTGCTCAAACCAAAGAGTTTTCATTGAGCGCTGATGAGTACGAGGCCAATAAGCATTTTTTCCTTTCGCAGTACTTTAGGGATGTTTACAATCGAACACTCCAAAATTTACCAATTGTTAACTCAGGAGTTAATATCTCAAAAATTGAAGTTTGGGTAACTAACACTACCAAAACCTTTGAAAATTCAAGGGATGCGGTTGCCTTTATCGATTTGGGTGAATCTCAGGCTAATATTTATGCCCCTCTTTCGGTTTGTACTCAAACAGGTGCTGGCCCTTATCCTGATAATGGGCTGAATAGTCTTTACTCAAAAATGACCATCCAATATTCAGGTATTCGGGATATTAAAAGCGTTAATGATGTTTTATCACTCGTTAAAGTTCCCAAGTTTACTGAAGGCAATGGTTATGAAGTTCTTCAGAATGCAAGGAAGTTAAACGCTACAGAATTCAGCTATAACTCAAAGTTAGGATACATTTCACTTAATTCGACGTTAAGCCCCGATGAACAGCTAGCGGTTGCTTATGAATATACCGTTGATGGGCAAATATATAAGGTGGGTGAGCTCTCAACCGATGGTATAACAGCCCCCAGTGCACTTATTCTAAAGCTGATTATGGGCGAAACCCATTCACCCAAGATTCCACCTACCTGGAAATTGATGATGAAGAACATTTACTCCCTTGGGGCCTATCAGGTAAGTAAGGATGGGTTCTTTTTAGATATTTTTTATCATAATGATGTAACTGGTACCGATTTAAAGTACATCAACGAGGGTAGTATAACGAATATACCTCTTATCAAAGTTTTAAACCTCGATAATCTTAATTCTCAGGGTGATGTTAAGCCCGATGGGATTTTCGATTTTTTAAATGGAGCAGAAGAGGGTGCTGAAGTAAAAGTCCCAATAACAATCAATTCGGTTAGCGGAAAGGTTATATTCCCTGTGCTTGAACCTTTTGGAAAGGATCTCGCGTCAAGAATTGGGAATAAAGCAATTGCCGACAAATATGCATATCAGGAGATTTACGATTCAACACTTACCAAAGCTCGATTGGTTTCGCGCAAGAATAAGTTTAAGCTTGCAGGTACCTACCAATCGTCATCGAGTAACGAGATCTCACTGAATGCTGCGAATATCCCTAAAGGCTCTGTAATTGTAACCGCTGGAGGTGCTAAACTTGCCGAGGGTGTTGATTATACCGTGGACTATAATCTAGGCTCAGTCAAGATTATTGCACCTGGATTGATAGAATCGGGCACACCCATAAAGATTTCTCTAGAGAATAATGCACTCTTCAACTTTCAAACGAAAACGCTAGTCGGCACTCACTTCGATTACCAAATTTCCGATAAGTTTAACGTTGGGGCAACCATTCTCAACCTGACAGAAAGACCGCTTACCCAAAAGGTTAACTTTGGAAACGAGGCTGTTTCCAATACTATCTGGGGTTTAAACTCGTCATTCCAAACGGAATCGAGCTTTTTAACCAAGATGGTCGATTTTCTCCCATTCATACAGACCAAGGAGAAATCTACAATAACCATTAATGCTGAATTTGCGCAGCTCATTCCAGGTTACTCAAAGGCAATTGGGAGGAATGGAACCGTTTTTATCGACGATTTCGAGAGTAGTACTTCTCCAATTGATTTGTTACTTCCTCAAAGCTGGAAATTGGCTAGTGCACCACTCGATCAGCCCGATCTTTTTCCTGAGGTTTCGAACAATAAACTTAGCAGTGGTTTTAAAAGGGCTCTGATTTCTTGGTACATCATCGATCCTCTCTTTTTACGTCAGGAATCAATTAATCCGTCATACATTCGAAATAACGAGAAATTAAGAAGTAGCCACTGGGTGCGAGAGATTTTTGAGCATGAGCTATACCCTAATAAAAATACACCTCAAGGGCAGCCAACCAATCTACCAATCCTAAACGTTGCATTCTACCCCAAGGAAAAGGGTCCTTATAACTACAATGATAATTCATTAGGAGTTGAAATTGACAATAATGGACACTTCATCAATCCTGGGAATAGCTGGGGAGGGATTATGCGACCCATCAGCGGGACTGATTTTGAAGCTCAGAATATCAACTACATCGAATTCTGGCTGATGGATCCATTCGTGTACGATAGCAGTGCGAACCGGGGGGGCGATTTATACTTCGATTTGGGAAATCTCTCTGAGGATGTTCTCCCCGATAACAATATGTCGTTTGAGGGTGGATTACCTATAACGGACAAAATCGAAAATACCGATACAACGGTTTGGGGACGTGTGCCCAAATATTCATCGTTACCCAATGTATTTACAAGTAATTCTGCAAAGCAAAAGTACCAGGATGTTGGGCTCGATGGTTTAAGCTCAAACTACGATCTAGATGGTGATGGGGTAAACGATGAGGAAAAATTTTTCGAAGGATATATAAATGGAATGACTTGGCTAAATCCCGAGGCATTTAATAGAATTCAAAAGGATCCATCGAATGATGATTATATGTACTATTTAGATCCTTACTATACTACGGTTGAAGCTGGAATTCTCGATAGGTACAAAAAGTATAATAACATGGAGGGTAACACTCCGGTTAATGAGCAAACAACGCAAAGCGGAGCAACTCCACTCCCAGATGGTGAAAACATTAACTCCAATCCAAAGCTAAACACCACTGAATCCTACTTCCAGTACAAGGTTTCGTTGCGACATGATGATATGGTGGTTGGGAAGAACTATATTACCAATAAATTAGTTTACTATGCTTCTATGCCGGCGTATTCGTCAAAGCAGAAGGTATCATGGTATCAATTTAAGATCCCAATCGACAAATACCAAGAATTTGGTACGCCAGAGTTTACGAATATCAGCATGGCAAGGATGTTTCTTAAAAATTTTAGCGATACGCTAATTCTCAGGTTCGCTAAACTTCAGCTGGTAAGGGACGAGTGGAGAAAGTATGATGCCCCGATGATTGAAGGGCAAGAAGGTATACCCAGCTCCGATCTCCCAACCGGAACATTTAATATCTCAGCAGTTAATTTTGAGGACAATAGCTCAAGAACCCCTATAAATTATATCCTACCCCCAGGGCTAAGCAGAACAACAGACCCATCGCAGAGTCAAACCGTTGAACAGAATGAGCAATCGATGGAGATGAAAGTGGTAGATCTTGCCGATGGTGATGCCCGGGCAGCATACAAGAGTCTCAATATTGATATACGTAAATATCGTAAGCTGAACATGGATGTTCACGCGGAGGCTATTCCTGGATACTCTCTCGAAGATGATGATGTAACCCTATTCCTGCGCCTTGGCACCGATAATACCGACAACTACTACGAGTACGAAGTACCTTTAAAGATTACGCCTGCTCCACCGAAGGGAAGATATAATAACAACAGTGAAGCCGACAGAGAAATAGTTTGGCCTCGGGAGAACTTTCTCGATATTAGCCTCGAAACATTAACGAATGCTAAGCTTGTTCGTAATGATGCAATGCATAAGCAAGGTTCATCAGTTACGTTGAGCACGGTATTTGTTAAGATGGATGGTGATAGGAAAATAAGAGTTAGAGGTAATCCAAGCTTAAGCAATGTAAAGGTTTTAATGGTTGGGATTAGAAATCCTGGGCATTCTAGTAATTCGAATAGCAACGGGCAACCCAAATCGGCAATTGTATGGGTAAATGAACTTCGAGTTTCGAGTACAACCAATGAGTCAGGGTGGGCTGCAAATGCCCAAGTATCGGCTAAACTAGCTGATCTGGGAATGGTAACAGTCGCCGGAAGTACCAGCAAGCCTGGATTTGGTTCCATTGAATCGAAGGTTAGCGAAAGAACTTCTGAGGATTATTACCATTACGATTTGAGCGCTTCCCTTGAGATGGGTAAATTTTTCCCTGTTAAATCGGGTATTAAAATTCCTCTCTATTTGGGTTATAGCGAAACATTCTCGAATCCTGAGTATAATCCATTAGATCCCGATATCCCGCTACGAACCGCACTAAAAAATGCATCCTCAAAGTATGAACGGGATTCAATTAAAAAGATTGCTCAGGATTATTCGCGGCGGAAAAGTATTAACCTAACCAATGTTAAGATCGATAGAACAGATGCAAAGCCATGGTTGCTAGCACTTTCAAACTTTTCGGCGAGCTACTCTTACAGCGAAGAGTTCTCGCGAAATATCAAAACGGATCATAGGATCAACCGCGAAATAATGGGCGCGTTGACCTATAACTACAATACGAATTCAAAACCTATTGTGCCATTAAAAAAGGTTAAGTTTTTAAATTCTAAGTATTTACGCTTGATTAAGGATTTTAATTTCAACCCAATACCTTCACAGTTCTCGTTCCGCACCAATCTTACACGATCCTATTACGAGCAACAGCTCCGAAACATCAGCAATCCGGAAGTGATTTTCCAGCCAACCTACTCAAAGGATTTTCTCTGGAATAGGATATATACCCTTAACTGGGATTTAGCCCAATCACTCAAGTTCGATTTTACTGCCAATAACATTGCTCGTATCGATGAACCCGATGGTATCGTTGACCGAAAATATCGAGACTCCTATGACCATTGGCGCGATTCGGTTGTACATAATATTCTAAATTTTGGAAGGACAACCCAATACAATCATCAGTTTAACTTAACCTACTCTTTACCCTTAAACAAGATCCCATTTATCGATTGGACCGCTCTGACAACAAAGTATACTGGTAACTACCGATGGGAAGCGGGACCCGTACTATCGGATACATCTAATTTTGACCCGGGAAATAAAATTCAGAATTCGAATACTGTTCAGGTAATGGGTCAATTGAATTTACTAGGGCTTTATAATAAATCGGGATATCTCAAGCAATTAAATCAAAAATTCGACCAGATGGCTCGAGGAACTCCTCAAAAGAAGAAGATGAATACGGTTAAGTATGAGGAGAAGGGGGTAAAGCTAAAAGCTAACTTATCAAAATCGATACATCATAAGCTGAAAACCGAGATTGTAACAGTAAAGGTCTATGATGAAAAGGGTACTGAGATTAAGGTTAAACCTGATATTAAGAGCGACGAGCGGATTTCAATAAAGACCGATAAGGATTACGAGAACGTAAGAGTAGTCGTTGAGGGGAAGATACCCGAAAAGAGCAACCCTTTAATAATAATTGCGGAATCAACAATCCGAGTTTTAATGGGATTTAAAAGTGTATCGCTATCACTTTCCGATACACGGGGAACTTTTATGCCTGGTTACAAACCCACTACAAAATATCTTGGGTTAAACGATATGAATGGTATTTCGGCTCCGGGATTTGCATTTATTACTGGGTGGCAGGACCCCGAATTTGCATGGTATGCAATTCGGAATGGATGGCTAACCAAGGATACAACGTTTCGCGAATCGTTCAATTTAACAGCTAGCGAGAACATAACTTTTAGAACTACTTTTGAGCCTATGCCAAGCTTAAGGGTGGAGTTCAATGCCCTTCGAACCTATTCAAGGAATCATAGCGAGTACTTCCATGCCGATGAGAATGGATTATTTTCTGCTTACAACCCTTTAACCAATGGAAATTTTAGCATCAGCATCATAAGCATTGGGACTGCATTTAAATCGCCCAATAAGGTTTTTGAAGGATTTAGGCAATCCCGTTTAACCGTTGCAACCCGATTGGCGAATAGTAGGATTAAGAATTCAACCAATGGGTATGCATGGGGAACAGAGGTTTTTCCTGATGGTTACAGCGAGTTATCACAGAATGTGCTTATCCCATCTTTTCTTTCAGCGTATTCTAATTTTTCAGCAAGCAATGTCACATTGGATAACTTTCCAAAAATCCCGATGCCGAACTGGCAAATTACCTATGATGGATTGGCTAAAATTCAACCCTTTAAAAATTTTCTACGAACTTTTTCGCTAACCCATGGGTATCGTTCGATCTATACTATTGGTGCTTTTAACACCAATCTTAAATACAATGGAAACGATGGATTGAGCGAAGTTCGTAATACTATTGACGATTTTGTCCCTAAGCGTGAAATAACCAATGTATCCATTACCGAGCAGTTTAGCCCCTTAATCGGAATAGATATGAATTGGATAAATAGCTTAACTACACGATTTGAAATCAAATCGGGTCGTTCGCTAGCTATGAGTTTTTCCAATAACCAGCTGACCGAGATCGATAGCTGGGAGTATATTATTGGCGGGGGATATCGATTTGAAAATCTGCCTATAATTTTTGGACCAGCGGATGGGAAGCAGCGAACCCTTAAAAGTGACCTTCGGTTAAGGATTGATTTTTCGTTACGTAAGAATACGACGATACTCCATAAAATGGTTGAAGGGGTCGATGTTGTAAACTCTGGTCAGGTATTGACATCCATTAAAACCTCCGCCGACTATATTATAAGCAAACAGGTAACTTTAAGGGCTTTTTTCGATTGGTCAAAAAATGCTCCTCTGGTTACTTCAGCATCACCTCCGATGGTAAATACGAGTTTTGGATTTAGCCTTCGATTTGAAATGATGCCGTAGTATTACAACTTTTGTGAAGACTCTTGAATTGCTTTATCTATAGGATATTTTATAAGCGGGAATAAAAAAGCAAAATAAAAATCTATACAACATAAAGGAATTATAAAAAAGGAGTAATTTTGAGACACGAAAAAACAAAATGTTAACAAACAAAAAATTATAATCATGAATGTTCCTGCAAATTTAAAGTACACTAAGGATCACGAGTGGATAAAAGTAGAAGGTAGTAATGCAGTAATCGGCGTAACTGACTTTGCTCAAGGTCAGCTCGGGGATGTAGTTTTCATCGAGATTGAAACTCAAGGTGAGACTCTAGCAAAAGAGGAAGTTTTTGGCACAATCGAAGCTGTAAAAACAGTTTCGGATATGTTTATGCCTGTTGCTGGTGAAATCCTTGAGGTTAACCCCAAACTTACCGATTCCCCAGATGTTGTGAATAAGGATCCATACGGCGATGGTTGGATGGTTCGCATTAAAGTAACCGAAGCTGCACAGCTTAACGAACTTTTAACTCCAGAACAGTACAAAGAGCTTATAAACGCTTAATATCCAAAGAAAAAGCCCTGAGTAATTTCAGGGCTTTTTGTATTCAGTAGCTATTATAGCTCGGATATTGCTTCTCTGAGCGCCTCCAAATAACCTGATTTGAACTTAAGATCCGGCTCCATATAATTACCTTCTGCCCATTCATTCCATGATTTCAGGAAGATTATCCTATGCTCCGGTTCTTTATCTTTTATCGTGTTGAGTACTTGCTTAACATGTTTTTTAAAAACTTTGGGATTGGAGTTGATAAAAATATTTCCCCTTCTGCCTGATCGGGGAGAATGATCCCAATTAGGGATTATTGTTGGGTAGCAATTATCTCTCTCATCCGCTTTGGACGAGAAGTATTTATATAGCTTTCTGTAATCGAATATCTTTCCATGTTTGAACCATACCCTCATCATTTTAGAATAAGCTCTTTCGGGTAGCGAATATTCGTGCTTATAGAAATGGTACATTCGTACCATATTTACGGCATCAAACCCCTTCGCAAGAATTTTATCAAAGTCTTCTTCGCCTAATGTATGCCCAACAAAGTGAATCCCTTCGAGTCCATTCTGTTTGGCTAAACTTTGCCATATGCGAATAAAAAGGTCAACCTCTGGAAAATGTAAAGGTTGATAGATCTGAAATAAAGGTTTGTTATCAACCCGAATGTATCTTTTATCCAAAAAAGCTGGGAGCAAAGCGTTAAAGTGAGCGGTATAATCTGCTTCTCCAAGGTATTGTTGTTCAATTAGGAGCCGATCAGTTCCATCTTTGCTGAATTGCTTATCCTTCCAGCTATGATTAGCCCAGCTCAAACAAAAAGGGAAATCGGGTTTGCCCGAAGCTAAAACTTCATTGAAAGGGCGTTCGAGCAATCTTTTCCCGTTTCCGAACCAATAATGCCAGTAACAAAAACCTTCAACTCCATATTTTTCTGCCATGTCAGCCTGTTGCTGTCTAACTTCTGGAAGCCTGAGGTCGTAGTAACCTAAATCTGCTGGTACTCTAGGTTGGTAATGCCCTTTAAATAGAGGTTTGGCTTTTCCGACATTAGTCCACTCAGTAAAACCTTTCCCCCACCATTCATCATTTTCCGGAATTGGGTGGAATTGGGGTAAATATGTGGCGAGAATACGAACTTTATTATTTTTCATTATTAAGAGTAAATGAATCGGCCAATTTTTTGAATTGTAATGCGTCTTCGATGGTTTCTATTTTTTTATAAATAGCATCTATGTTATTTTTAATCCATTCATCGGAAACGTTGATAAAATAGATAGGCATCAGTATTTTGATGATTTCTTCCGAGAATCTATATCGTATCAATTTTGCCGGATTGCCGCCAACGATGGCGTAGGGTGGAACATCTTTGGTAACAATTGCGCCAGAGGCAATTATCGCTCCTTTACCTATTCGAACCCCCGAGAATATCATTGCACCGGTTCCAATCCACACTTCATCTTCAACTATGATTGGCCCTTTGCTAATTGCATCAATTGATGATCGGCTTATTTTTTTTGAGTAGAACGGAAATGTAGTTACTGTTTGGGTTTGATGGTTTACACCTAGTAAAAATGTAACATCAGGAGCAATTGAAACATAATTTCCTATTGTAAGTTTTTCAGCAGGAGTTATGTATAGGCTTTGTATGGTAAGAGTACCATATGTGTCTTTTCCAACAGTTACTATATCCATTGGGAAATAGCGATTTCCAACTTTAGTAAGATTGTGTTGATTCCGTTTTCGCCATTCTTTGTTGAATTTTAATTTGTCTAATGCTCGAATCAACAATCGGATAACGGGTATTTTGTAAGCTATCTGTGTCATGCAAATCTTTATTTAATACATCTGATTACCCCTTTGCTTAATCTCTTGTTCCAAAACATAAAACCTTCCGAGAACTCAATGCTGTAACCGTTTTTGATCATCAATTCAGAGATGTATTCTGGATCGTTCTGGCGATGATAGGTGCATACAGCTAATTGAATATTATTAGAATGTCTCAACGTGTTTTTAGCCCCTTCTAGTGCGTTACGCTCAGCTCCTTCAATATCCATTTTAATGAAAATATTATTTTGAGGTTCAAACGAAAAGAAATCGTCAATTGTGATAAAATTACCATCGGTTTTGTTTCCTACATATTTTTTCACAAACTGCACTTTGTGCAGCCAAGGTGCAAAAGTAGCTTTTAATGGTTTCAACCAGTAATCCTCACATTCAAATAATATTACCTGTTTAGTCATTTCAATCGTATCGAGGGCAAAAATTCCTTCTGCCGATCCAACATCCAAAAGTATTTTGCCAGAGAGTTCGTTATATGATTTAACATAACGATGGGAAGAACTAGGATCTTGTTCGATTAGAAGGGCTAAATAATCTTTTCTAATCTTTTCCTCGGAGTGAGCCTCAGGGAAATATAGCTTGTTTTCGTGATGTATTACGTAATGCAGGTTTAGTTTTTCATCTAAGTAAACATTGATGTTTAAGATATCATATGCTAACTTATATTTATAGGGGTAGGACGTAATACCATGTTTCCCTATGAATGCAAATACTTGGTTTGTTTCCGTTTTGGGTAACATGAAGCGGAATAGGTAGGTGATTTTGCTTCTAAAAAGAGTTTTAAAATTGCGTTTTACGAATAGCAACTTCCCCAGAAAACCGCTATAAATAATTGTTCTAGCTTTAATTGGGAGTATTCTTCGATACAGTGATGATATCATGACAAAGTTGTTTTATTTCTGATTTAACCCAAATATCAAATTAATAAATGATGCCGTAGGCGTACTTAATAATTCAACAAAAGTAGATGATTTCTGGCACTAATTTTAACGGACAATTTTTTTAATTATTTTGTATTGAAGATTTCGTTGTTTCAAATAAACCTATCTACTCATGGATAATGGGGAACTCTACTTTTAACAATTAAAAAAATTGCAATTTGTTAATCTGTCAAAGTAAGATTAAATTGGCATGTTTTTTAAAGAATCTAATAGAATGAAGAGAGTTTTAATGGTTTTGGAGAATGAGTTCCCCAATGATGATAGGGTAGAAAAGGAAATTGAGAGTTTGCAACGAATTGGTTATGAGGTTCATGTTGCTGTACTAACTTTCATTAATAAACCAAAGTTTGAGGTATATAAGGATTATACGATTTATCGAAAGCCAATCAACCAATTCTTTTATAAGAGTTCAGCGGTAACCCTCATCGTTCCATTTTATTTTATTCTTTGGGAGAATTTCTTAAAATCAATTTTAAGAAATAAGAAATTTGATGTTATTCACATCCATGATCTACCCTTATCCAAAGTCGGATATCGGCTTGCTCGCAAATTTAAAATGAAACTGGTTTGCGATCAGCACGAGTACTATAGTAACTGGATTGTAAGAACTAAACATTATAATACAGCTATTGGAAAGATCATCCAAAAACTAAGCAATTGGCCAAAATACGAACGGGAGTACCTTCAAAAAGCCGATCTTGTTATTACTGTTGAAGATTCTTTAAAACAAATATATATTGACAAAGTACAAGTCTCGAAGGGAAAGATTATCACCCTCTCCAATACTCCGCGTAGTGAGATATTTCAAGCCGATAACATTGACCAGGCTCTTATAACCCAAAAAGAGAAAAAATTTGTTCTGTTTTACGCAGGAGGACTAGATCATCTGCGAGGAATAGATTTTATTATTGAAACCATTGCCAGTTTAAAAAATGATATTAAAGATATAAAATTTCTTGTAGCTGGCAGGGAGAATAGGGCATTCAGTATAAATGAGCTCATATCTAAATTTCAGGTAGAAAATTTTGTTGATTTTATAGGATGGGTTCCCATTGAAAAACTACCGTCCTATATCGCTTTAAGTGATATTTGTGTCCATGTTCCAAAACCGGATAATCTTGAGGTTAATAATACTATTGCTACAAAAATATACCAATATGCTTCCATGGGAAAACCTGTAATTGTAAGTGAAGCAAGAATGATGAAAGATTTTGTGGAGGCAAATAGAATAGGATATTCTGTAAAGTTTGGCGATACACAGGGCTTCTGTGATATTATAAAAAAATTGCATGACGATCCTTCAATCGCTGCTGAGATTAAAACGAGAGCCGTTGATGTTTCTAAACAATATACATGGGAAAATACTTCGGTTGAGTTTACTCGTTTTTATGAAAAATTTAAATCATAATCATAATTCATAGTTATAATTAACTCAATGAGTTTAACCGTAAAGATTTATTAAGGTTTAAACGATGGACGTATACCTCATCGATTACATTAATACTATCTTGATTACGATAACTTGGACAAAGTTCATGTACTTCGATACCCAACGATTTTAATTTTTTAATCTTAACCGAATTAACTTAAAATTAGCGGAGTAGATTTGTGAATATTTTTTTACTTTCGCTTATAACCTGACTGTGTATGGATGCACCTACTTTTACTATCTTTGAGCAGGATGGCGTTGAATATCTTACTAATAATTTACCATTACATGATTAATATATTTATAAAAAAAGAGCAGATATATTCAAACCCAATTAAGTATATTTTTTCTGTGCTAGCAAAGAATATATCATCTCCGATAAGTATTGTTGACGATAAATCACAAGCACAAGTTATAGTCGATCATACCGACAGTAATTCAATAAAAGTAAATCTTGAGTTCTACGGTAAATTGATTAATAAGCAGTTATATAACCCGCAGAATTATTTTGTTGATAAACCATTTATTAAATTTCAAGATGGTTCAATTGATAACCTTAGCACCGCTTTTTATTTAATCAACTCGCTTCAAGAGCACAGAGAGATTGAGCCTTCTGATGATAATTATGATAAATTCGGAAGGTTTAAATACAATAAATCAATTCAAAATAAATTTAACTGCATTGAGGATAACGTAGTACAAAAATGTTTTGATCAATTCTGCTCTGAAAATCCTGTGATAATGCCATTTGTTAAGAATGCAAACCCTTCTCGAGTTTTCTTAACACATGATATTGATAAGATTTATGGTTCTTTTACCGAAGACGGTTTGTGGGCGTTTAAAAGGGGGCGGATCGACGTAATATTAAAGTTAATTTTAAATGAAATACTATTGCGCCCAGATTGGAAAAACATTGATAAGTTAGCAAAAATTGAATCCGAGCATGATCTTAAAAGCTGCTTTTTTTGGCTCGCCACAAAGAAAGTCGGAGCAAATAAGGTTATCAATGCCGACTATAACATAAAAAAAGAACAACGATTAACCACAATAGCAGGAATTAATGGTCTGCATAAAAGTTGTTATAGTTATTCGCTGAATGAAGAGCTTGAAAAGCTCCCATTTCAAACCAGTTATAATAGGTATCACTATTTAAAAATTGATCTTCCTAATACATGGAATGAAATCGAGAGTTCAAAGATTCAACTTGATACAAGCCTTGGGTTTGCTGAGAGATATGGATTTAGAAACAGCTATGGTCTTCCTTTCAGACCATATGATTTAAAACACCAGCAATCGCATAATTTTTTAGAGGTTCCATTAAATGTAATGGATACAACATTTATGATCTATATGAAGATTCCTTCGGGGAAAACCTCATATAGCATTATTGATTTCATTGAGAAAAACAAAACAAACTGTGTGTTATCAATTTTATGGCACAACAATTATTTTACAAATTATAAATTCGGTGGCTATTTAAATGAATACAAAAAGATACTTCTATACCTAATTGAAGCAAACATAAAGTCAATCACACCTGAAGGAATTATTAAAGAGTACTATAATGATTGAGAAGAGAATAGCCATTTCGTTACTAGATGATTCAGAGATTCATTTAGTCAATAATTTTTTTAATGGGATTAATAAAACCAACCGAAGTGATGAAGATTTTATTTGGTTATTTCAAACACCTCCTGCAGGAAAATCGATATATGTAGCTGCTAAAGATTTAGATACCCAGAAGATTATAGGTACACAATGTGCAATTCCCATTAACCTTATTACATTAAAAGGAGAAACAATTCTTACTGCAAAATCCGAGGATACCCTTCTTGATCCAAATTATAGAGGATTAAGAATATTTGATAGAATGTACCAGCTCCTTTTCGAAGAGTGTGAGAAAAGAGGTATTAAGTATATTTGGGGCTTTACCTCTGCGCAAAAACCATTTTTAAAACTTGGTTTTGAGATTCAGTATGATCATAGCCAATCGTTAATGGTTCGAGATATTATTCTTTCTTATCGTTATTTAAGCAATTTGCATCCCAAGAAAAATTTAGTGTCAAAAATTAAAATGCTTTCCCTTTGTACTATTTCGAAGTTTAAAGCAACAAAAAGACATATAAATCATGTTAAGGAGATTAGTAAATATTCAATTCAGGTGAATGATAAGTCCGCTGTCCTTGACATAAGCAATTTATTGGTAAATGATAATAGCAACTATTTTTTGATAAAACAGGATAAGGACTACTTGACCTGGAGGTTAGTTAAAAACACTTGCCACAAGAAAATATTCAATGTATACTTTATGATGGATTCAGATATTAAAGGGAATATTGTATTTAACTATCATAGGGACGGAGTATGGTATTTGATTAATGATATTTATAGCAACGAGGTTAGTGAAGCTGAAAAAACCGAAATGTTTAGAAAGGCTATAGATCTCTTGATTGAGCAAGAAAATATGAACTTCTCGCTACTTAGAACTTGGGATTTTTCACATAATGAGTATGCAAGAAGAGAAATTAGTAGACGAAGTGCGGTAGGTTTAATTCACTTAGATAGAGGTATTTCATTTGTATGGAAAAGTTTGGATAAGGAGAATTCTTTAAATGTGAAAAATTTTATTCTGTCAAGAATTGCATCCCAGGGAATTATCTGAGAATTGGATTATCTCACCAAAAAGTTGGAGCGGAGAAGACAATGAGAAATAAAAAAATTACTGATCTTCAACCTTGGAAATATCTTCGTCAATTTCTTTTGGGCTCGCATTATTGAAAACATTTTTAATGCTTGCTATTAGGGAATAGAAAGCATCTATTTCATATCGGTCAAACACCCTAAATGCGAATAGTAGTATAGGGAATATAAGCAAAGAGATGAACTTTGCTAGCATTCTCACCTTAAGCGAGTAATCATTGAATACACTTCCAACAATAAAGAGGATTACACCAGCTGTAATGATGATAAATATTCTATTCAGGCGGTAAGGGATATGGTAGTACTTTTGGGAATACAAATAGATAATAATGAAATAGATAAACTGGGATATTAATGATGAAGTTGCCGCCCCAATTGTTCCAAATGTAGGTATGAGCAATAGATTTAATCCTAGATTTAAGGCCGCGACTCCTATTAATACAATTCCAATTATGTTAGTACGTTTGGCAATCTGAATTCCAATTACTGAACTATCCTTCAGCATTGCAAAAATAATTCCAAGGCTTATTATTGGAATTATTTTATATGCTTCCCAATAAATTGTTCCTACTGAGAAAAGTTTGGTTAACTCAAGACCAAAAAGCGAAATGAATAGTGAGCTGAATACCACAACTATTGTAAGCCAAGTCATAATCCTCGGGTAAATGGTTTTATGATCAGGATGATTCATCAACTTAAAATAGGTAGGGGTCAGGGCGATTTGTATTGAACTGATAATGAATATTTTAGTTATGTTTGCTATTTTAAATCCAATTGTGTAGACTCCAACGTTCAACAACGTTGATTTAAAGTTTAGAACATAGCGATCGAATTGAGCTAGAAATACCGCCGAAATCGATCCAATAGCTATGGGAAGGCTGAAACGAAGCATTTCCTTGATAATTCCTAGGTTAAATTTTGCCTCGATATGCTTTATTATGAAAGGGGTAGTAAAAGCCATAAATGCTATATTGCCTATGAGCAGGGCTTCTTGGATTCCTAAAACACCACGATGGGCATATTTAAGAAGGAGAACTGTTGCAAATAGCGTTATGGTAAGCCGAATAATGTTGGTGGATATATAAAACGTTGGTTTTTCCTCAACCCTCATCTGTGAAAGGGTTAGATCGATAAGAATCTGAATAGATGATCCAATAATCATTAATGTTATTGGTAATGCATACGTATCCTTGTCGAAAAGCAGTATTGAAATAATTTTGGAACTAAAATAACCCGAAATGGAGACCATAATTCCAACGCCCAAAAGTAAAGCATAACATGAGAATAGAATGCTTTTCCTTTTATCTAGATACTCTTTATCCCAGTACCATCTTAGATAAGCATTATAAAGAGCAAGACTTGACAGAGATACAATAACTAGATTAGTAATCTCCAGCATAGTGAAAACTCCGTACTCCTCAACCGATAAATATTTTGTATTAGTATAAAGCCTAAGTAAAACTAAGCCAACCAACTTAATGGAAACATTACCAAACCCATAAATTAGAATCCCCTTTAGCAGGTTTTTAAATTGCTTTTGCATTATATAATGTTGGTTGCTTAAATATAAAATTACAAATTAATCTCTAGTTTCTTCTTTTAATGCGTTCCAACCTTGCGCTTTAAGTGCTATTTCGTTTCCATCGGGTGTTACCAAGAATGCACCACTATCTTCAGCTGTAATATGACCAATAACCGAAATCCCTTCCATTGCTAGAATTGTTTCGTGGTGCTCAATGGGGATTGTGAAAAGTAGTTCATAATCTTCACCACCATTAAGCGCTGCAACTACTGCGTCGATATGCATCTCTTCGGCAATTTTGAATGTTTGCTGATCGATGGGGAGTTTTTCTAAGTAAATCCTGCAGCCCACTTTTGAGCTCTTGCAAATATGCATTGCTTCTGACGAAAGCCCATCGGAGATATCAATCATTGCACTGGGTTTTATCTCTTTCTCGCGTAGATCTTCTAGAATAGATTTTCTTGCTTCCGGCTTAAGGAATCGTTCGAGGATGTAATCCCAACCAGCAAACTGAGGTTTAACGTTAGGATTTCCTTCAAAAACTTTCTTCTCACGCTCAAGGAGTTGTAGCCCCAGATAAGCTGCGCCAAGATTGCCTGTAACGCAAAGGAGATCGTTTATTTTTGCACCGCTTCTGTAGCTTAGTTCATCCTCATTGGCTTCGCCAATTGCGGTTACGCTTATTGTTAATCCGGTATACGATGTTGATGTATCGCCACCCACCAAATCAACGCCATACTTTTCGCAAGCGGAATAAATACCACTATAGAGTTCCTCTAGATCTTCGAGGCAAAAACGTTTTGATATTCCTAACGATACTGTGATCTGCTTTGGTATAGCGTTCATTGCGTATACATCGCTAAGGTTAACGATCACGGCTTTATACCCAAGGTGTTTAATCGGGAAATAGGTTAGGTCGAAATGAACCCCTTCGAGGAGCAGATCGGTGGTTACAACCATTCTTTTACCAGCAGGATTAATTATTGCAGCATCATCACCAACCCCTAGGAGGGTTGATTCATTTGTGCATTTCGCCTTTTGGGTAAGGTGATCGATTAATCGGAATTCACCCAGCTCGTATAGTTCGGTACGCGTTGATTTATTTGACATTATCGAGAAAAATTAAGCAACAAAGATAAAAAGAATAAGTGGCAAGTTTTTAAGTTATAAGCGAACAAGTTGAAAAGTTAACGACTAAACCTGATCGGAAGAAATATGTAAGCAGTTTATCGTTAACTCCGCCTTTTAAGGCGGAGATCCGAGCCAACAGCCTATCATGGGCTTTAGCCCTTCATTTTCTTAAACCCATATTTCAGCATAAACTCTTGGCATTCTTCCTCCCATGTTTTCGTTCTATGATGCTCCTCCTGATTCTTTATGTAGTCTCGCACGTTTGGCATTAACGACTCACTCACAGAAACAGCATAGTACTCATCGGCCCACTCGAATTTCCCTTTAATAAGGTCGCTTTTATTTATCCAATTTAATGATTCCCCTTTATTGGGCTAAAGCCCAAATTTTTACTTCTTTTTCACCTCCGCCTTTAAAAACGGAGGTAGTGAAATCCTCTTTTTACTCTTCGCCATAAAGCCTGCCTGTTGAATAGATAAGAGCGGAGTTAGTAATATGTTCTAAGCGTTCTTGGGCTAAAGCGCATTGCTTCTTTAATTTCAAATCTCTGCCTTAAAGCCTGCAAGCAGGTATGAATCATAAACGAACAATTATTTCAGTAAAATGCCCTCTTTCAAAAGCGAGTTAATAAAATACTGCTTATCGGGGAGGGTTGATTTTTCGAATTGATTATACCAGAACTTGGCCGTTTCTTTATCCCCCTTATTGAAGTATATTCTTATAAGGTTGAAATAGGAATACCCATAAACATGGGTTGGGAATGCAGGAATCTCTGCTACAACTTTTGTAAAGCAGTCAATGGCTTCATTGATATTGTTGGCAGCATAAAGCTCAACTCCATGGGTGTATAGATTGATATCATTGTTTAATTTCTCATCCAGTATAATATCCTTAAACTGAAAGCAGGATTTATCGCAATCTTCAATTAGATTTAAAATTCTTGCATCTGCTGATATTTTTGGAAAAACTAGTGTAAAGTTTAACTTTTCACCGATATGTTTAAAGCTATAAACCGATGGGCATCGAGGAATTCCTCTGGCTTTAATAATGTCAAATCGCTTATGATCTCTGGGATTCTCGATGTAGATTTTTTTATCGGCACAGAACCAACCACCTTGAACCAGCTTGTTTTCGATGGAGAGATCGATAACCGTAGAATCGCTATAAATACCAATTCTTAGAATCCTTAAGTCCTGATGGGTTTGTTCCGCCACAGCAGGATTCTCAACTATTCGCTGTGCAAAAAGAAGAGTGTTGCAATTGAGCAGGGCAAAAATAATGAGTAATTTCTTCATCGGAGTATAAATTAGCAAGGGCCGGTGTAATCCGACCCTTGCAAGGTAATTATTTTTTGTGTAACCTCTTTTAGAAATGGTAATCTACACCAATTGAGAAATCAATATTTGTACGGTTGTAGGTTTCCTTAGCGCTAAGATTACCATATGTAGGATAAGTAATCGTTTTTGCATCGGAAGTATACATCGTGTAAAGCATACCTAGGTTTAATTGCATCTTTTCGGTAACCTTAACAGCACCACCAAAACCAACAGTATTTGAGGTTAAGCTATGGCTTAGGTCTGTTTGATATCCTTGGCCTACACCCGTTTTGGCATATAAATATCCTGCTGAAATAAGAACTTTATCAGTAATATCATACTCTCCACCTAATGCAATTTCATATAAGTTGCCTGAAATATCTTTCTTAACACCAGGCGCTTTCTCGATTGTAGCGTTCTTATCAAAATAGTAATGCATCCCAGTACTTACTCTCATTTGAGGAAGAAGTTTATAGCCAATACCAATAGAAAGAATGGCAGGGATATCGCTTCTTATTTTTGCACCATCCGTAAATTGAGGAACAACTAAATCTTTTGTTGTACTATTTTCGAGTTCAAGCTTTGTGTTAAATTCATAACGTAAGCCAATATTCAATTTCTCACTTAACGTTAAATTTACACCCAATATTGGAGTATAACCTGTACCAGTTTGCTTTGAGTCAACTTCTTGATCTGATGTCGCTGCAGCATAAGCTGCATTACCAGCAGCAGTAAAAAAAGCATTTGCAGACATTAAACCTCCGCTAGGATTAATTAAAGGATGTTGAGGGTTAATCATTACATTCTTAATGTGTCCTTTATATGTATTCTTAGCAATTATCATTCTTGAACCAGCTGAAACAGAAATCATATCACTTAGAGCATAGCTGGCATTTAGCTGTGCTCCCCAGAAAATTGAAGTTCCTTCAAATAGGATATCAGCAGAATATTGGGTACAAAAACCTGCACCATACAATGAAGACAATGCAGCAGGTATAAATGAAAATGGGATCTCAAAACTTGGTAACCCATTATTGTACTTTGCTGATCCTCCTCCTGAATTAGGCTGAAAACCAAAACTAAGGGCTAATTTCTCCTTTTTATAAACAGCGTAGAAACTTGGGAATAATGGAGCGGCAACATCCCCTACAAATTTTTTCTCATTTAATAATGGGTAACTGTTTTCAATCGTTTTTTTCTGAAAAATGGATTGGTTGCTGAGTGAAACGTGGAACCCATCAGCAAGTTTAGTTAACCCAGCTGGGTTATAGTAAACAGCATCAATACTTGTTGATGCATCGCGGGCTAGCATACGAACGTATGATGCGCTTTGGTTTGAATTTGTTACAATACCTCCGGCCAATACCACCGCGGGTATCATAAGACCAGAGAAAAGCAAAACAATAAGTAATCTTTTCATACACATTAATTTAGGGTTATTACTTCTTTAGTTTGGGTTATAATATAGATTGAACGTATGTACTGAACGAATGTTTGAACAACGAATATTGCTATGCATTGTAAAGGCTAAAACGGAGGAAGTGGAATCAAATAATTAGAAACTGGGAAAGGAATCCTGTATGTAAACCTAGATTACAGGAGTCGTTATGCATAAAGAAATGATCGAGGCGGTTGAATTTGTAGGTATGCGCTTTGATTTTGTATACATCAATAAATTTCTCTTTTGGCTCTGAACTACGATAAAATACGGAATGGAACGACTTGTTTAAAAATCGTTTTACAAGAACATAGTAGGCTACAATTGCCAGAAATATTCGCGCTCTGCGCATCGAATCAGTGTTTCAATTTGAATGCTAATATAGATAATTATCAATAACAACAAAACAGCTGAAATGTTGAATTGGGTAATATTCATGATATATGAAAGGATTAAACTTTTAGGTACCAGACAATATCTAGGTTGTACAACATATAAAAAAACTTTATCGCCTCAAAAAAAAACTTTAGATGGTAGCCTTTTATTAACTTATCTGAAATATATTTGTTGTATTAGCATTCATACCTTAAAAATCGAATGATAAAATGAAGACAATAAATAGAATTATCAGATTCACACTTGTTGCGATTCTTCTTATCGCAGTAACCGATGGTCTACATTCTCAGAATAATGGTTCAGGTTATCATTTTACCATGCTTAATCAGGTTAAAACTACGCCAGTTAAGAATCAACAAAGTACGGGTACTTGCTGGAGCTTTGCTACAACCTCATTTATCGAAACCGAGCTCCTTCGTATAGGACAACCCGAATTTGATTTATCGGAGATGTTCTTTGCGCGATATGCCTATTCCGATAAGGCAAATCTTTATGTAAGATATCAGGGTACAAATAACTTTGGCCAGGGAGGTCAAGCACACGATGTTTTGAATATGATGCGAAATTATGGCATGGCAACCGAAGAATCCTACCCCGGGAAAAATTATGGTTCCAACGATCATAATCATGGGGAGCTGGAGTTGGCACTGAAGGCTTTTGTTGATGTTATTATTAAAAATCCCAACGACAAAATTACCACCGCTTGGGCACCTGCTTTCGAGTCGATACTAGATGCATACTTGGGCAAGGTTCCCACCGAGATTACCTTTAACGGCAAAAAATTTACCCCTAAATCGTTATTCGAATCAACAGGTCTTAATCTTGATGATTATGTCGAGATTACATCTTTCAACCATCACCCATTTTACCAAAGTTTTATTCTTGAAATCCCCGACAATTGGCATCGCGATAAGTATATTAACGTTCCGTTGGATGATCTAATGGCGATTATTGAAAATTCCATAATGAAAGGATATTCGGTTTGCTGGGATGGCGATGTAAGCGAAA
>JAYTVX010000349.1:0-2102 GCA_043743775.1 Bacteroidales bacterium
GCAATAATGCTAAATAAATAAATGTAATTTGTAGTGGTAAATGCCTGATTTAAAATCTTATCAGGGCATTTACCATTATTTATTTTTGCAAATCACCAATTAGAAATAAAATAAAGTCGGAATAAATATTTTAAGTGTGAGTCCTTTGCTCACCACATAGCATCTTTAGTGTTCTTCGAGGTTGTCTAAAAAGTCTTTTTTAACCGCCAAGAACGCTAAGAAGGCGCAAAGCTACAAAAGCCAATCATTAATAAATAAACCCTTTGCGATCTTTGCGAATAATCTCTGTGACCTTTGCGGTTAAATGAGTTTGACTTTTGATACAACCTAATCCGCAAACGGACTTGGGTGGGTAACTTATCAAATGCGACATTAAATTGCTCATTTTACTTACCTGTCTTTAATGAAATTTCTGTATGAAACACAATTTACCTCAGCGTTTATCTTCTATTGATATTTATCCACTAACGGGGATGATGGTGGGTTTTTTGCTTTGCTACTAAGGTTGGGTTCCGAAAATAAGGTTTTTAACTCCGGATGGAAAGAAAAAACCTTATTGCCTGATACATACTCCACTGTCCTTGTTTTATATTATTACAACTGTGACAAGATTGATTACAACTTAACCGGCGTCAAATACAACTTAATCAACGGTAATTACAACTTTAAACAAATTCAGAAAGATCATCAGCAATAAGTTTGGCTTGTTCCAAAATTGTTCTGACAGCTTTTTCTTGTTTGTCAGGTGGATAACCAAATTTCTTCAGAATGCGTTTAATCATAACTCTCATTTTTGCCTGAACGCTTTCTTTCTTGTCCCAGTCAATGGTTACTGAATTCTGAACGCTGATAACCAATTCCCGTGCAATAGTTTTTAAAATTTCGTCACCTAAAACTTTAACTGCACTATCGTTTACTTCTAATGCGTCATAAAAGGCCAGTTCCCTAAAGTCAAGGTTTAGCTTTTCTCCACGTTGGTCGGCTTGTTTGAGTTCATTGGCAAGTCGTATTAATTCTTCAATTATTTCGGCTGCTGTAATCGCATTGTTCTGATAGCGTTTAATCGCATCAGCAAGCATTTCAGAGAATTTTTTGCCTTGTATGATATTTCTGGTGGAACGTTTTTTTATCTCATCATTAAGTAATCTTCGTAGAAGTTCCAAAGCTAAATTCTTTCGTGGCATATCTTTCAATTCGGCCATAAACTCGTCTGAAAGAATATTTAAACCCGATATTTCCGGATTTTGCAAACCTGCTGCCTGAAATATATCTATTACCTCTGTTGAAATTAACGCATCTGAAATTATCTGCCGGATTGCTGTTTCTACTTCTTCATCACTCCGCTTTTTATTGCTTTCCCTTAATTTAGAAATCCTTGCCTTTATGGCTTGGAAGAAACTTAAATCATCACGAATTGCTAATGCTTTTGGGTTCGGAACTGAAATTGCAAATGCTTTAGAAAGGGTGCTTACATTATTGCTAAAACGTTCTCTCCCTTTATCTAAGGCTAAAATAAAATCGGTCGCATCCAATAAAAAGTTTAATTTTTCCCTCGGTTGTAATCCAAAGAATTTTTTGTAGTCAAATTTATGAAACAGGTCAACTACTATTTCATAGAGTTCTTCCATTTTAGCAACGGCTTCTTCCTGGTCGAATTCTATTTTACCTTTTCCGCCGTTTGCGGTATAAACACTTAACGCCTTTTTTAAATCCTGAGCAATGCCTAAATAATCTACAACCAAACCTCCCTCTTTGTCTTTGAAAACCCGGTTTACCCGTGCAATAGCCTGCATCAGGTTGTGCCCTGTCATTGGCTTGTCAACATACAAGGTATTCAAACAGGGAGCATCAAAACCTGTTAACCACATATCACGAACAAGGACCAGTTTTAAAACGTCATGTGGATCTTTTAAGCGGTCGCCAATCGATTTTCGTCTTGGCTTGTTCCGGATGTGTTCCTGCCAGTCTAATGGATCAGAAGAGGACCCAGTCATGATTACTTTAAATGCTTATCCGCAAACCTTCCTAATCCAATAGGGGTAAAATGCGGATTTTATTTGTTGATATTTGTATTGAAAAATTGCATATATTGCTGATATTCA
>JAYTVX010000350.1:0-6223 GCA_043743775.1 Bacteroidales bacterium
AATTCGAAACTATGTACTCCATCCCTATAAACTTGTTAAAGATTTACGCACCGACCACGAGACTTCAAACGTGCAGGATGTTTTGGATGGGGACTTGAATGATTTCCTCAAAGCCTACCTGATGCAGTATGGTGGGGAGTAGATAAAATAAATAAACCTGTCAGGTTTTTAAAGACCTGACAGGTTTATGTTGAAAGAAATTATTTATTCTTCAAAGCCTCTCTTACCTTCTTTTCAATTTCATCTGCTAGTTCAAAATTGTCAAGTAGGATTTGCCTTACTCCATCACGTCCTTGTCCAAGGCGAGTTTCGCCGTAGCTGAACCATGAACCGCTCTTCTTGATGATATTCAGTTCAACACCTAAATCGATAATCTCACCCGTTTTGGATATCCCCTCGCCGAACACGATGTCGAACTCAGCTTTCTTGAATGGTGGAGCCAATTTATTCTTCACGATCTTAACACGAACACGATTACCAGTCGATTCATCGCCATCCTTAATCTGATTGAGTTTACGGATATCAACACGAACTGTAGCGTAGAATTTAAGGGCGTTACCACCAGTTGTAGTTTCGGGGTTGCCGAACATTACACCAATCTTATCGCGAAGCTGGTTGATGAATACGCAGCAGGTATTGGTTTTGCTGATAGTTCCTGTAAGTTTTCTAAGAGCTTGAGACATCAAACGAGCCTGAAGACCCATTTTGCTATCGCCCATTTCACCCTCAATCTCAGCTTTTGGAGTTAAAGCGGCAACAGAGTCGATTACGATAATATCAATTGCCCCTGAACGGATAAGATTTTCGGTTATCTCAAGAGCCTGTTCACCATTGTCAGGTTGAGAGATTAGCAGAGTTTCAACATCAACGCCAAGTTTTTCAGCATAGGTGCGGTCGAACGCATGTTCGGCATCGATAATAGCCGCTATTCCACCAGCCTTTTGAGCTTCAGCAATAGCATGAATTGCAAGGGTAGTCTTACCCGATGATTCAGGACCGTAAATTTCAACTACCCGACCCCTTGGGTATCCGCCAATTCCAAGTGCAGCATCGAGGGCAATAGAACCTGATGAGATGGTTGGTACATCGGAAATGGCCTTATCGCCCATCTTCATGATGGATCCTTTGCCAAAATCCTTCTCTATCTTATCAAGGGTTACCTGAAGGGCTTTTAGTTTTTCTTTGCTAATTTCTTTTCTCTCTGCTTTAACTTTGTTTTCAGCTTTTTCTTTGCTTTCTACTTTTTCCATTTATGATTAATTTTTTAAGGTTTTTCAACTATTTCAAGAATCTGATTAACGTGATCACCGGTATTTACCTTTGAAATTACGTGGGCAATAACACCTTTTTCATCGATAATAAAAGTGGTTCGGAGAATTCCCATATAACTCCTTCCGTACATCTTCTTCTCGCCCCAAACTCTATAAAGTGATGCTACTTCCTGATTCGTATCAGCAATTAGCCTGAAAGGCAAATCGTATTTTTTGATAAAGTTTTGATGAGATTTTTCGCTATCGGGGCTAACGCCAATGACATCGTAACCAAGATTAACAAGGTTCTCATATCCTTCACGAAGACTACATGCCTCGGCAGTACAGCCAGATGTATTATCCTTTGGATAGAAGTAGAGGATTAACTTTTTCCCTTTGAAATCCGAAAGTTTTATCTGTGCCCCATTCTGATCAATGGAATTGAACTCCGGAGCC
Organism: Bacteroidales bacterium; assembly: GCA_043743775.1. Lineage (GTDB taxonomy): Bacteria > Bacteroidota > Bacteroidia > Bacteroidales > Tenuifilaceae > UBA8529. Next base: position 1,707 of record JAYTVX010000350.1, read on the forward strand.
TTATTGCCTGATTTTAAACTTATTGTCGCCATAGCTAATTATTTGTAAAGTTAAAAAGTTTGATTGATAAATCTTTAACTAATTGCATTTGGGTTGAAACCATTTATCAACAACCCGAAATTATCCTATAAACAAAGGTGTTGATAAAATAGTTTAAGCCTATTGTAAGGTTTGAGGTAGATCCTGTACTCTGCGCTCTCTGCATCTCAGCAGTGAGAAACATTTAAACGCAAATGCGCGAAGTCGCAAAGAAGAGATAGAGATCAGGAGTAATGGAGTCGTGGAATAATGGCGATATAGCAGTATTTGCCCCTTGAATCGAAGTGGATGATAGAAAGTAATACATTTTAAATTCTGCGCTCTCAGCGACTCAGCGATGAGAAACATTTAAACGCAAAGCCGCTAAGAAATATCAGAATAGTTTCAAGAATGCTTTTGGTATAGGTGTATCAAAGCGCATCGGTTCCTTGGTTATTGGGTGGGTGAATGCAAGTGTTTTAGCATGTAACCCCAGTCGACCAATAGGATTTATCGTTGATCCATATTTCTTATCTGAAATAATGCTATGACCAATAAGCTTCATATGAACCCTGATCTGATTCTTACGACCGGTCTCTAGGTTCACCTCAAGCAATGAATAGCTATTGTTTTTTTTAACAACGCTGTAATGGGTTACAGCTTTCTGTCCATTGTTGGGGTTTGGGCTTGAGTATACAATCAACGCTTTGCTCTCCCGGAGATATGAATCGATAGTGCCTTTGCTTTTCTGAACAGAACCTTCAACCACGGCTACATAGGTGCGTTCAAGAATGGTATCGTTCCAATTCTCCTGGAGTCGCGATTGGATATCTTCGTTTTTTGCAAAAATCATGATCCCCGAAGTTTCCCTGTCGAGTCGATGCACCACAAAAATTTTATTGGCCGGATCCTGATCCTTAACGTGCTGACTTAATATGCTATATGCTGTATGGTCTTTTTCCTTGTCGGTGGAGATTGAAAGAATACCAGCATCTTTATCAATTACGATCAGGTGTTGATCTTCAAAGATGATAGTTATGCCGGGGTATTTTGTTTTTAACGTTTTCTCCCAATTGATTTTAACCTCTTGTCCAGGAATCAATGGATGATTGAACCATTTAACAACTTCCCCGTCAACAATGATCTGACCATCCATGAGAAGTGTTTTAAAGTTATCGCGGTTCTTACCCTTAACGTTTTCCATCAAGAACTTCATCAGAACAGTATTCTGAGTAACCTTAAGACTGATATCAGGTTTCTTAAAAATTTTAGGGTTATGAAGGTTTTCTTTGTAATCCATTTTATTCAAGAATTTCTTTTACACGTCCAATCTGTCCATCTTCTAACCTTACTTTAATTCCCCGATGATGAACGGGTGCACTGGTTAAAATATCTTTTACAAATCCTTCGGTCATTATCCCGCTACGCTGATCTTTCTTCAGAATAATATTTACATGCAATCCACGTGTAATGTCAACTCGCTTTGTTCCATCCATAATTAAAAGGGTTGTGAATATGGGTCAAAGATAGCATAATTATGGAAGTCAGGAGCCGGAAGTCAGAAGTCAGGAGAAGGGATATTAATAGGATGTTAAGGGCTTATTGAAACAATTCTGGCATTAACCTAAGCAAATTCTAATCAGTTTTATTCTGGATTCGGTCTCCTGACTTCTTAATTCTAAAGAAACATTCCTTTAAATACTATCTCATTATATGGTTTACGTGAGCGCGGGGCATTCTGACGTTTTAGAAGATCCTCGGGGAGTTTGCTTTCATCGCCTTTATACCCCATAGCGATTATTGCAACAGGTTCATACTCTTTGGGAAGGTTAAATACTTGAGATGCTTTTTGATGATCAAATCCTCCCATTGGATGTGATTCAATACCCAAATCGGCTGCTTGTACCATAAGCAGAGCATTCGCCATACCTGTATCATGCCAAGCATAAGCGTTTTTGTTTAACTTGTCATTGTAGATGTACTCTACCTGTGCAATTGAGAGTACTAAAGTCGAAGCATCCTTTGCCCACTTTTTATTGCCCTCCATAAGAGAATCGAGTATAAGTTGAAACTCTGGTTCATCGTGGTTTGCATAGATGAAACGCCATGGCTGAACATTCATGCTTGAGGGGGCTAATCTTGCTGCTTCAAAAATTGCAGTAATTTTTTCGGGTTCAATACCTTTCTCCGAGAAAGCAAAACCGCTCTTGCGCTTATTAATGGCATCTATTATCATAAATATTTTAATAAGTTACTAGTAAGTTCTTTATTTGTGAATCTAATTCTATTTTGACAGATTAAGTTTACTGTAAGATTTTCTGATTTTTCAGCCCTTACCCTAAAGGGAGAGAGCAGAATAATTAGGGCTTGAGGTAAATGGGTTGATTTTTCATGGAATATTCTAATCTGTTAAAGTATAACTATGTTCAATACAGTAACAAAAAAGTTTAAAGGGAGTTCAATATAAATGTGAACCAAAAAATTAAAAGTATGAAAGCAATAAATACCGCTTATGTGAATATTAAAATTAACATCTGAGCGATGAGAATTCTTAGGAACATAGCCAAAGGGTATACCGTTGCATATGCAACCGAAGGTGCTTCGTTTGATGCGATTGAATTGGCAAAAGCCAAAGCTGGAGGGTCAGTCATACTCCCTGAAAGGAGACCGCATATCTCGAAATAATTGCGCTTAAGGAAAAATCGTGCTATGAGCCCAATAATCATTAACGGGATTAGGGTGATGAAAACGCCATAACCCATCCACATAACCCCATCACCACTTAACAGGGTTGGAATAAATTGTTCCCCAGCCTTGATTCCAACGCTTGCTAGGAAAAGGGAGATCCCAATTTCGCGGAGCATTTGATTTGCGCTCGGTGTTGTGTAGGAGATAAGTGAGAACTTATAACCATATCTGCTGATCAATATTGCTACAATTAATGGTCCTCCTGCCATGCCAAGTTTTATAGGTGTTGGGATACCAGGTATAATGAAAGGAATGCTGCCCAAAACAACTCCTAACAGTATGCCAATGAATATCGGAATAAGGTTTGGTTCATGTAATCTTTTTAGGGAATTCCCTACAACCAGTGCAACCATATCGATTGATTGTTCATCGCCAACTATGGTAAGCTTATCGCCCATCTGGAGTCGAAGCGAATAGGAGGCAACGAATTCAACTCCGGCACGGTAAACGCGGGTTATCCCAATGCCATATCGTGATCTTAGCTTTAATGATCCTAAGGTTTTGCCAATCACCTCTTTGTTCGAAACGAGTATTTGTTTTGACATTAGTTTACTCGAAAGGTTGACTAAATCGAGATTGCTGAGTTTACCTACAAATTGGGTGAGCTTGGGTAAATCTTTTTTATGTGCCACCATTAACACCGTATCACCTTCGAAAAGTGGCGTTTGAGGATTAGGAATAAAAACTTCATCCTGATGCATTACCCGTGAGATAATTGCATCATTAATAAGATATTGCTTTAAATCGATAATCTTCTTTCCAATAACTTCAGGGTTACTAACCTCGATGCTAATCTTCTCCGGTAAAGCTTCATCGGGATTTTGAAGTTGACTAATCAATTTTAGTTCGTTGGGGATATTGACCTTCGTAATCCATCGAATAAAAAACATGGTTAAGATAATACCAATAACACCAAACGGATAGGCTACTGCGTAACCTAATCCAATATTTGGAACTTCGGCACCAATCGTAGTCACCTGCTTGAGCGCTTGCTGCGCTGCTCCAAGTCCTGGCGTATTGGTAACTGCACCCGATAGTATTCCAACCATCATTGGCATCGAAAGGCCTGTAATAAAGTGAAGAGTAATAGTAGTTGCAGCACCTAAAAGGACAATAGACATTGCAAGCATGTTTAGGGTCAGCCCTCCTTTTTTAAAGGATGAGAAGAATCCAGGACCAACCTGCAATCCGATTGTGAATACAAACAATATTAAGCCGAAATCTCTTACAAAATCAAGTACATCGTGATTTATCCTAAAACCGAAATGACCTACCCCTATTCCAACAAATAGGATGAAAGTTATCCCCAGCGAAATTCGGTAAACCTTAAGTTTTCCTAAAGCCACACCGAGGGCAATGACAAAACTATATATCAGTATAATATGCGCAACCGATTCGTTCCAAAGTAGAGCCTTAAACCATTCCATACTCAACAATTTCTTAGGGATACAAAATTAGTCCATTTATTACAATAGATTAATTTCAAGCATATGCTTAAAAACTCATTGCGCTACCTTGAGTTTAAACATCTTTTTAGAAATTTTTTATTTGAAAGTCTTTGTTATTATTTCTCTAAGATCATTCTAGCCATCTTTACAACAATTGACCTCGGAGCAAATCTGATTGAATTCGCCATTAAGGCATTCATAAAACCATGTATAACAACTGATTTGCCTTTCATCATTGATCTGTAGCCATACTCAGCAACATCTTTTGATGATGGTAGTTTCTTGCCTTCAAATAGGTTACTT
>JAYTVX010000351.1:0-5367 GCA_043743775.1 Bacteroidales bacterium
TAAATAATTGTTCGCACAAAAATTTAAAACCTTTTTGCCATTGGCTTCAATTTGTACACCCTGAGGTGTTGTAATAATACGTTCAGTCTTATAAAGGCCTTCGCTTTTAATAGATTCAAGCTGATGCTGTAAATCTTCTTTAATTTTACCGTACATAGAATGAGATTATTTAAGATTGTTGTTTTAAAATTTTCCCAAATGTAGAATTTTTTCCTCTGATAAAATATTAAACCTGTTGACAAGCAGTTAACGGGAGAAGGCATGGGCTTTTCAGGTCATTGCTTATCGTTCGTAGTTCAACTCCCTCGCAGTCAATAGATATAATCTATATAAACAATGTACGAAGACTATTGTTTTTTTAAAACGAATTGCTATATTCGCATCTTATCAACAGCTAATTAACAACCTTAACCTTTTCACCATGCCTTACCGCCGACTTCCAAACACCGATGTTGCCAGAATAAAAGCGCTAAAAGCTGCATACAAAAAAGGGAAAGAGCTTCTTCCTTTTCAGCTGGCATTCTCCCAGAGCACATATTCTAAAATTGAACTCTTCATCAATTCGTTTGAAAAAGCGATGATTAACTATAAAGCGGCATTCAACATACAAGTTGAAAAAAGCAGGGATTATAACGTGTTGATGAAAAAAGCCAAACTTTACCTTTCACACTTCATACAGGTGGTGAACATGGCAATCGCAAGAGGTGAACTCCCCGAAAAAACCAAAACTCTTTATGGGATGGAGATTGATGAGCAAAAAGTGCCATTGCTGAATACCGAAAAGGATATGATTGATTGGGGCAAGAAGATTATTGATGGTGAGGCAAAACGGATTATGAGCGGACAACAACCCATTACTAATCCATCTATTGCTGTGGTAAAAGTTCGATTTGAGAACTTTGCTGACTCGTATAATCATCAAAAAATTCTTCAACAGAATACCCAACGCATGCTTAGTGAGCTTGATGCTCTCAGAACAAAAGCCGATGATATTATCCTAAACATTTGGAATGAAGTCGAAGCCTCTTTTAAAGACCTTCCTGATGACCTCAAAAGAGAAAAAGCTACTGATTATGGGTTGGTTTACGTTTACCGGAAGAATGAACTAAAAAACTTACAACTAATCGAGCGCAGTCTTTTCGATTTTGCGAATCATTAGACCTTCGCTCTTTATTTGCCATAGGAAAACCAAAACAAGACCAATACTCAATAATCCTAAAGGCCACATAACGGATAATCCTCCCACATTTTCAGCTTCTGCGGGGAGATTTCCTTTGTAAATCAAGGCGTATCCAATAATTGCTACTGTATTATTGATAAAGTGTGCTATTATTGGTAACCATAACGAACCCGACCAAAGGTAAATGTACCCGAACAGGATACCAAGTGCAAGCCTAGGGATAAAGCCTTGAAATTGAAGGTGCATACTGCTGAATAGAACTGCTGAAATAATAATTCCCCACATTACTTTTCCTGTTACATCTGTAAAAATCTTTTGCAGTATCCCTCTGAATATTAACTCCTCTCCTATTGCTGGAAGGATGGCAATCATAAAGATATTTAAAAAGAGTCCCCAGAAACTATCTACTGTCATAAACGCTTTAGTCAACACTTGCGCCTGTTGTTCCATATCATTCATCCATTGGGGCATACTAACTTGTTCGTTTAGCGATGCTAAGAGGTTTATTGCTGGGTATGCAACCAAAATTGTTAGCCCAGCCAACAACCCTAATTTTAGGTTTATTCTATTAAAGCCGAGGTAACGTAAAGGATTGGAAGAAAAATACATGGCAAGTAAGAATCCGGGAACGATAAACATTCCTATTCCTTGACAAATCTGCAGAATTTTCAATACTGCTAATGCTTCAGGAACCGATGGGTTTGGGTTTGAAAGATAGGATAACGCCGTTGACCCATATATTGAAAATATTACAATTGAACCAATTAACATAAATAAAAGCATCCCTGTCAAACAAAACAAGAGCGTTAGCGCTATTTTCATTGAAGGTGACGATTCCCTAAAGTAGGTAGATATCATATGAAAGTACTTAAAGTGAGCTAAAGTTAAAAGTGCCTAAAGTAGGCAGACCAAGTACTCTAGGCACTTTAGGCACTCCTAACTTTAAGTACTTGTTGAACATAACTCGCAAATATAATCAAAGGGTTCTTATAGATTTGACAAGAGTGTGTATTTTTGTGCGCGATTAATACCAAGGAATATTGAAAATAGGTAGAGTTGATTTAGGTCATAGACCTTTGCTTTTAGCACCAATGGAGGATGTAACAGATCCTTCATTCCGATTTATGTGCAAACGTTTTGGTGCCGATATGATGTACACTGAATTTATCAACGCCGATGGATTGATCCGTGATGCTCGTACAAGTGTAGAAAAACTCGATATCTTCGACTACGAAAGGCCCATTGGAATTCAACTTTATGGTCATGAGATTGATAGCATGGTAGAAGCTACTCGAGTTGCTGCTGCGGCTAAACCTGAAGTTATTGATATTAACTTTGGGTGTCCCGTTAAAAAGGTTGCAAATCGAGGTGCAGGATCGGGTATGATGCGAGATGTCCCTAAGATGGTTGAAATGACTCGTCAGGTTGTAAATGCGACAAATATCCCTGTAACAGTTAAAACCCGTTTGGGTTGGGACGAAAAAAGTAAAAATATTACTGAAATAGCTGAGCGACTGCAAGATGTTGGCATTGCAGCTCTTACAATTCATGGTCGAACTCGGGCTCAACTCTACCTAGGTGAAGCCGATTGGACGCTAATAGGTGAAGTGAAAAACAATCCTAGAATAACAATTCCAATTATTGGAAATGGTGATATCGATAGCCCCGAAAAGGCTAAACTCGCTTTTGACAACTTCGGGGTCGATGGAATCATGATTGGGCGAGCAACTTACGGTAGGCCTTGGATTTTTAAAGAGATAAAACATTTTCTCGGTACTGGAGAAAAGTTAAAACCATTTTCAATTCCTGAAAAAGTTGAACTTGCAAAATATCATCTCTCAAAATCGCTTGAGATCAAGGGTGATAAGACCGGAATATTTGAAATGCGACGACATCTTACCTGCTACTTCAAGGGTTTACCCCATTTTAAAGAGATTCGGCTTAAGCTGGTGACATCAATGGATCCAGCGGAGATATCATCGCTTCTCGACCTGATCGCCGAAAAGTATACTGATTTTATTATTGACGAGAGTATTAATCCTACCCCTTGGGGGAAACTGTGACTTCGTTTAAAAAATTAAACAAAGCCCAGCACTACTATCAAATCCATTAACAACTGGATAAATAGCAATATTTTTGTTTTTGAAAGGCTTCCAATTCTTTAGCGGATTAATATACCATGTTAACCGTGCCGATAGCATTCCAATTCCAGCACCGACTAGCACATCCGAAATCCAGTGCTTATTATTGGTAATCCTTAGAATACCTGTAGCCGTTGAGAAGCCATAACCGCTAAATGCAATGATTGGATTGATATCTCGATACTCTAAATATAAAGCCGTTGCGCCAGTAAAAGACTGAGAGGTATGACCTGAAAAAAAAGAAAAATCATGCCCATTAGGTCTTTTTACATTTGTTGTATGTTTTATTGTTTGAACTATTATAGCAGTAAAGATTTCGGAAATGGCTAGGTTTTTTGTCTGCTGAAAAACTTCGTTTTTTGATTTTGAGTAACAAATATCAGCAACATACATTTCGGCAATTGGCGCATACTGCATATAGTCATCAATATGGGTATTGGTTCGCCAACGGGAGGTTTGAACCCAACTCTGTATCGATTCTCGATATTTAGATTCCTTAATTATTACACCTGAAATAACCAGTGCAGAGGGTACAATAAAAAGTTTAGGTAAACTCTTTTGTGTGTGTTTTGTCAAGATAAGAGAATCCGTTTGTGCGTGAATTGAAGTATGAATAAGAATAAAAAGCGTGATTACGATTGTAATTTTTATCATGAGTACGATTTTAATAGGGTGTTAATACTTGTAAAGTGATTCCTTTCAACAATAGCAAGTCAGTTTTAATGAGCAAATATAACTAACCTTCAATTAACTTTTTCCTCGCTCGAAGCTTCATATTGATTATCTCAACTATAACAGAGAAGAATAGCGCAAAGTAAATATAACCCTTTGGGATCTCGTAGTGAAAAGCCTCCAACGTTAACATAAATCCGATGAGAATTAAGAATGAAAGAGCAAGAACCTGTAAGGTCGGATGTCGATTGATGAAGTTGCTGATAAAACCTGAGAAATAAATCATCACAATCATTGAAATAATAACTGCAGCAATCATAATTCCCAGCTGATTTGAAAGCCCAATTGCAGTTAGAATTGAATCGAATGAAAAGATAATATCAAGTGCAACAATTTGTAATATCACATAAAAGAATGAGGCTGCTCTTCCGTTATTTTCAACGTGCTCTTCACCCTCAACTTTACCATGAATCTCAGTAACACTTTTAGCAATCAAGAAGATACCACCAAGCAATAAAATCAAATCGCGGATTGAAAAATTAAAACTTCCGATTGAAAACAATGGATTGGTAAGTTGAATAATGTATATGATACACGATAAAAGAATTATCCTAAAAAAGAGTGCAAATAGTAAACCAATCGTTCTAGTCTTCTTACGATCCTCCTTCGGGAGTTTATTGGTAACAATGGAAATAAATATTATGTTATCTATACCCAATACAATCTCCAAAAGCGTAAGGGTAAACAATGAAACGTAAGTTTCGGGTTGAAAAAGAAATTCCATTTAAAAAGGTGATTAATTGATAAGTAACTTTCAGTATGGAGTTATGATTAAAACAACAAAAATAGCAAAAAGGTAAAAAAGAGTACTCTTTTTTCTTCGAGGTTTTACAATCAATTCATAATTAGCCATTTTGACTTTTTCAATTAAACTATTCTTGAGTTTAAAAATCAAAGAATCAAGTTAATTAATCTTCATCAAGATTGAACTCTTTTAGGTTTAATTTCGTTTAGTTATAGTATTTTTACCGAATTAAAGAATATATATAACAATAACTATTTAAAATTGAATGCATTATAAAAATAATAATCATTAAAATTGTATGGGTACAAGGATTTTATACTGTAATTGCGGAGGCGAAATAGTTAAACAGGAGATTAAGGAATCAATAGCCCATTTTCTTTACCATGAGAAGGTTAATGCTATTCAAATTTCTGATTTATGCGGTTTGTGCGTATCCGATAAATCATCTGTAAAAAAAGTTTTCTCATCTGCCGAACCAACCCTTATCGCCGCATGTCATCCAAGGGCAGTTAAAAAATTGCTAGAATATACCGGAGTTGAAGGGCTGTCAAATAATTTTACTTTCCTTA
>JAYTVX010000352.1:0-14479 GCA_043743775.1 Bacteroidales bacterium
ATTCTAATTGGTTAAGTAGAAAAAATGGCAAGTTAGAATACATGTAGCTTATGATCGGTAAATTCATTAAACAAAATTCATTACCTTGTAACGGTTTTCAATTAATATTATCCATTAATTTTAAAATTGATGAAAGTCTATCTTTTAGGTTTTATGGCAAGTGGAAAATCAACTATAGGGCTTGAGTTAGCTAAAACCCTTAACTATGAATTCATCGACCTTGATACTTATATTGAACAGAAAGACGATAAAACTATAAAGCAAATTTTCGAACAAGCCGGAGAGGAACATTTTCGAATACTTGAAAATGAAGCATTGCGTGAGGTTGCATCAATCGAAGGAAATATGATCATTGCTGCAGGGGGTGGTACATCATGTTTCTACAATAGCATCGACTTTATGAATAAAACGGGATTAACAATATATCTCAAAGCAGAGGTGGCCGAATTAGTGTCCCGTTTAATTGAATCCAAAACCGACAGACCTTTACTCTGGGGAAAGACCCAACAAGAGCTAAATGATTATATTTTACGGGTATTAAACGAAAGAAAAAAGTACTACGAAAAAGCGAAAATTACAATAGATGCCTCAAATGTTGACGTTGCTCACCTTGCAAAAACCTTATTAGCATCATATAGATAATAAATTCCAATTCTTGAATTTTATAAAATTTTAATAAACTTGATTAAAAAACTAGGGCTTCTTTTTCTACTCAATGCTTTATCATTAACTCTTGTTAGCCAACAAGTCAAGTACACCAACAAGAATTTTCTTAAAATACTTTACAACGACACATCCTATATCAACAAAAAAACAAGGATTTCAAAAATATTTGCCCATTCATTACCCGGTCATTGGGGCGAATTCGTAAAAGGAGTTGATGAAGATATTGTATCGAAAAGAAAAACTATTGCACTCACGTTTGATGCTTGTGGAGGAAAAAAAGGAGACGGTTACGATAAAGAGCTGATTGACTACTTAAGAGCTGAAAAAATTCCTGCAACACTTTTTGTCAGCGGGAAGTGGATTGATGAAAACTTAAATACCTTCCTCGAGCTAAGTAAAGATACCCTGTTTGAAATCGAAAACCATGGATTCAACCATCAACCATGCTCAGTAGATGGTGAGGTTGCATACGGAATCAAAGGAACGCCAAGCATCCCCGATGCATTTGATGAGATGGAAGCCAATGAACTTAAGATAGAGGCATTAACTGGTCGTCGCCCAGTATTCTTTCGTTCTGCAACTGCCTACATCGATGAAGCGTGTGCCAAAATTGCCCGTCATCTGGGGATTACGGTTGTAAGCTTTGATGTATTGGCGGGAGATGCCATTCCGTTTAACCACACTGAGACAATTACTCAAAATGTACTGAGAAACATTAAGCCCGGCGCAATTGTGATTATGCACTTCAACCATCCCGAATGGAATACCTACGAATCGTTATTGGAAATAATCCCAGAGCTGAAAAAGAGGGAATTTCATTTTGCTAAATTAAAAGATTATCCTCTAAAAGGAAGATGATTTCAGATTTTCAACACGTCTACTTTTGCTCTTTATCCTTTAAATTTTCAGCTTTCCATACCATCGCATTATATATCCTTGTTCTGCCGCTCGGATGATCATAGAATAGAATCTCCTCGATAGGACCTGGGCTGATTTTTCGATATTCCGAGAGTTTCATATCAACCAATGCAAAAGCATCAGGTTCCCGAACTGCATTTAGACCAAAATAATCAGCCTCAAGCTCTGCCGACCTAATAATATTGTTTTGTATTGGAGTTGCAAGAAAAAAGAACAAAGCAAAAAGAAGCATAAAGAGCGGAAGCCCACCAATATCAGCAATACTGATAATCGCTAAGCGTTCCCCCCAACGCTTTACAGCTAAATTAAAAGACCAATTAATAAAGGCAAATCCTAGAAAAAGAATCAACCCAATGTATACAAGAAGTTTGTAAGTATGATTCAACACATAATGTCCCATTTCGTGCGCCATTACTGACTTAATTTCAGTAATAGTACACTTACTAAGCAGATTATCGTTTAGTGAAATTCGAATGGTGCTTCCTATACCACTTACATTTGCGCTTATGCGTGAACTTTGCTTTGAAGCATCAAATTGGTAAACATTATTGGCAGGAATACCATTTGCTCTTGCTAATGAAAGTATCTCATTTTTCAGTTCCCCCTCTTCTAAAGGTTTGTACTTATTGAATATTGGGGAAATAAATACTGGAGATATAAAAAGTCCAAACACCAAGAATAAAAAACCTATTCCGCTACTCCATATCCACCAATTCTGGCTTACTTTCCTTATTACAATATACAGTAACATCAATAATGGACTAACAAATAGTATTATAAGAGTTAAACCCTTTAGCTCTTCGCCCAGCCATCCCGAAAAAGTTAAATTTGACAAACCGTACTGATGCTCTCTAATGAATCCGGTGTAAATATTCAAAGGCAAGGTCAATAAAAAAGCGAATAACAGGTATAGACCAATATAGATAAGGTTTTGTAAATTGAGTGGTTTAAATTTTGAGGCGATTCCCTTGATCCCTTTTGAAAGTCCCATTCTTAGGAATATCCAAGCAACAACTACATTTAGCAGGAAATCCCAAAGCATTATCCAATAACCCCCTTCAAAGTAGGAATTTGATTTCGCTTTCTTTTCAGGTGATAACTCATCGATATATTTCTGAGTTTCCAGAACAGGATCAAATTTTTCAGCTTTAACTGATGTTGAATCTGAACCAACTCTAGAACTAGAATTACCAGAACTAAAACTCATTTGGCTCGATAATACAAGGATCAAAGGAGTTATTAGAAGTAATATGGTTTTCATAACTCGTGTATCAATCTATAATATTTCGACAATATAAAATTAAAATAAATATTGATGACCTAGAATTCAATCATTGCAAAATTTCAGGGAAATAGGGTGAATTCTTTCTACCGTCTCTATCCTTTTAGTTCCGTATCAATGAAAATAACACTTTTTATTCTTAAGATCATTACAGAAATAGGCAATCTGGATTATATTTGCCTTCAAATAGATTAATCGTGACCTTCGATTTCGCAGATGTTGTAAACTTCACATCAATTTTTGAGCTCTTCTTTTTCATCATCTTTATAGTAGCCAGGTTTTGGAAGCCTTACTACAATAAAGTTCTTACAATCTTTTTCATATCGCAAATCCTAGGCATCTTATCGTGGATATTAAAAAAGTACAGTATATCTTCTGACACCTCGATTTTTCTGGAAACCTTCAGCCTACTTTGGGCTCCCTCCCTTTTTATTTACGCCGAAGCTCTAACAAAAAGAAGAGAAAAGCCCAGCATATACGTCCTTTATCATAGTTTACCTTTTATCATTATTCTTCTTTATAATCTAATTTCATTTGTAGTTGATATTCCACCATCTCCAGTAGGCGAAATGGTTACAGCTCAAGTTATCATCTACAATTTGGCCGGATTATATATACTAGCAAAGTACCATATAAGTGTCAAGCAGAACTTTTCAAAAGATGAATCCACTTCCAGAAATTGGGTTGCGGTTGTACTGCTTGGATACGCTTTATCATGCATGATTCCGCCAATAGCATACTACTTAGGAATTTACCAGAGTCAATCCGATACGATTAAAGAGATTATCTCGTTTTTTCCCTTCCTTATTTTCTACAATATACTATTTTTCAATGCTCTCAGTAATCCCGTAGTAATTCACGAAATCCCGCAAAAAGAGAAATATTCAGGCTCACTGCTTGATGATGAAACGGCTAAGGATTATCTCCAAAAACTTGATGCGGTTATTGAATCTAAAAAATGCTTTTTGGAATCGGAGCTTACGCTCAATGAATTAGCTGAAATTTCTGGAATACCCGGCAGATATCTATCTCAGATCATCAACCAGTATAAGAATAAATCGTTTTACGATTACATTAACGGGTTAAGAACCGATTTTGCATGCTATCTTTTAGAAGCCGATTCTAGGAAAACCATATTGGAGATTCTTTACGAATCTGGGTTCAATTCAAAAACATCATTCAATACCGCTTTTAAGAAACACACTGGGTTTACCCCTTCGCAGTACAAGCTTAAAAACAGAAAAAATGGTTCCGATTCATGAATCGGAACATTTCTTCACGCCCTTCAGCTTTCCTTTGCAAGAAAAAACTCATGAAAAAATTTATTCTTATTCCAGCGCTATTTGTATATGCTATTATTCTGAATGCATGTACAGTAAAAAATATTGAAAATTGGAAGACCCAAGTTGAAGGGGCGATTTTCGCAACGCCTGTTACCCAAAATGGGATCATCTTTATCGGAACGGAGTCAGGAAATTTCTACTGGATTGATGGTAAGAGCGGGAATGTTGTACATGAGGCAAAACTATCGAGTCCTATTCGATCCAACGCTTTGCTTTTCGATGGCAAGGTGTACTTTGAATCGTTAGGTGGTCTACACTGTTTTGATGCATTTAATGCTACTGAAATTTTCAGATTTACCCCCGAAGATGAAAAAATTGATATGGTTGACCCATGGGATTACTACCACAGCAGCCCTGTAACACATGATGGGTTGATTTACTATGCTGCAAATAAGGGAAAAGTCTATGCGGTTAATCCCAAGAATGGTAATCTTGTAAAAACGATTATTACCCCTGAGGGTGCAGCAATTCGAAGTGCGCTAACATTCGATAGTAACAACCTTTACTTTGGCGATAATAACGGTATAGTTTATGAGTATAACCTCTTATCGGAGGCATTTACCATGGCTTACAAAACTTTTACCCAACGCCCCTACTCTACCTATGGCTTTATAACAGGTGGCCCATTAATTAATAACGGAAAGTTAATCTTCAGCAATAGGCATGAGACCTTCACCGCATTAGATTTAAAAACAAAATCGATTGCATGGAGTAAAACTGACGAGTATGGTTCTTGGTGGCCTGCAGGGCCAGTAATTTCAGAGGGAAAGGTAATTATTGGAGGTTCCGATAATCTTATTCTATCGGTATTAACTTTAAATTCCGGGAAGGTTTGCTGGGAGTATAAAACCGATTATAACATCTTTTGTACACCGTTAATTCTCGACAACACGATAATATTTGGCACAGGCGATTCCTACCTAAATAGAAAAGGAAACGGTTCTGTTTTCTCGTTAAACCTAAATGATGGTAAGCTTATTAATAAGTATAAACCAACCGGGAATATTTTCTCCTCGCCCATCGAACTGGACGAAAACATTATTGTTTGTACAACTACAGGTATTATTTCTAGCATAAGGAAAAACATCTTTACAGCACCTCAACCATCAAAGATAGAAATTGAGGGTGATGCAGACATTACCTTTCAGGATGGTGGCTCATCAATTGCAGAAAAACAGCTACTAATTAACAACCTGAGTGAAAAAGCTGTAGCTGTTAACTATTCGCTAAAGAATAATAAAAATCTTCCAGATACTCTTATTCGTTTAGTGGGCGAAAAGGATAAGGTATATTCAAGTGGGAGACACAACCTCTACCTACAAGCGAACAGGGCAAATCTAAAGCAAGGTGTTTACTCTGGAACTATAATTTTTACAGCTAAGAATGGTGAGATTGAAGAGAAAATCTCGAAACCCTTTTCAATAAATATTACAGGTAATGCCAAGCAAGAAGAGCCATCTTTTGAAATATCCGATATTATTGCTGATCCAAAAGATTGCTCTGTTAAACTAAAGCTGCAGGTTAACAGCAAAACGCTGATTACAGGTAACCTACTATTATCTGAAAATGATTCAATTGCTGGTTATATCATACAAACCAAACCCAAATGGGGTATTTTCAGGTTAGAAAAGGAGATATTTTCAGTAGATTTTAACCAGCTCAAGGTTGGAAAATATAGAATGGTATTTGAATCTAAAGAACAAAAATTATCCTATGATTTTGTTCGAGAGTAGAATCTAATCCAAAACAATCGCTTAGAGTCCGAAGAAAATCGATCTTCGGACTTTTTCTTATAAAGCCTTAAATCCGCAAGTCAGATTTAATATGTTGTTAATCAATCACCCTTCGACAAACTCAGGGTGCATTGAGGGCTGAGCTTGTCGAAGCCTATCATTGTAAATTCAAAATACTTGCGGATTTAAGGTAAAGCATACTTGGTTCAACCCATTTAATCTTTATGATTTTGATTGCGCATAACGCTCATCTTTTAGCTACCTTAGCCTTATTATAATCACACACTTCGTTTTAAAAATACTTATATGGCAAATCTAGATACAACTTACATGGGGTTAAAGCTAAAGAACCCACTAATTGCGAGCAGCTGTGGACTTACCAACTCCATTTCAAACATTAAAAAACTAGCCGATAACGGGATTGGCGCAGTGGTTATTAAATCGATGTTCGAGGAGCAGATTCATATCGAAACTGAGAAATACATTAAAGATGAGCATGGTAGCGTTAAATCCTTCAACGATGCTCCCAATACCATTTTCAGCAAAAGGGTTTACGATTACGAAGAGGCTTACTCCTACATCTACGATTACGCCAAGAGCAATACCCTTGATAAATATTTAAGCTTAATAACCGAAGCAAAAAAAACGGTTAATATCCCAATAATAGCAAGCATTAACTGCGTATCGAATTACGACTGGCAGTCGTTTGCCAAGAAGATTCAGGACTCAGGCGCTGATGCGCTTGAACTTAACATTTACATTCTTCCGTCCGATTTTAGAAGAAGTGATGCCGAAAACGAAAAGGTTTACTACGAAATTATCAATGAGGTTAAGCGATTCGTTACAATTCCCATTGCGGTTAAGATTGGTTACTATTTTACGTCACTGGCCCAGTCGGTTCAAAAGTTATCGGAAACTGGTATTAATGGACTTGTTCTTTTTAATCGACCCTACAACCCCGACATCGATATTGAGAAGATGAGCTTAACCTCAGGGAATATATACAGCTCCGATTTTGAGTACAGTCATACCCTTCGCTGGATTTCAATATTATCTGGAAAATCAGGGTGTGACCTTTCAGCATCAACTGGAGTGCATAGCTATGAAACAGTCATAAAAATGATTCTTGCAGGGGCAAGTACAGTCCAAATGGCTTCTGTTTTTTATAAGCATGATTTTGTTGTGGTACAAGATTTTTTAGCACGGATTAACGACTGGATGAAAAGACAGAACTTTAATACCATCGATGATTTTAGAGGTAAGTTAAGCAAAACAAACCTCGAAAATCCGGCGGCAATTGAAAGAGTTCAATTCATGAAACTTTATTCGGGTATCGATTAGATTATATCTAATATCCTGAGACCGACTTAAAGATTTTAACACATAGAAAAAAGAACACAGAGTGAGAAAAAATGGTTTAAAAAGGCATTTTTTCTCTATAAAACGAATATTCGTTAGGTAATTCAAACCTTGTTCTCATGTATCGAACTGACGTTAATTGATGATCAGGCCGCCTTTCGGAAGTTAGGCGGTTTTTTTATCCTTTAAATAGTGGTAGTTTTGTTGATTGAATATCAAGAAGAAACCAACCTGCTCCATTATCGACATGATTGATTAAGGGTAGCAATAACCTATAAAATCTAAAACTTTTGAGATACTTTCTACATATCGGCTATAATGGATACAATTATCGAGGATGGCAGCGACAGCATGGGGTAATGAGCATTCAGGAGGTGCTGGAAACACATCTTAGCAAACTCCTTAAAACCAAAATAACCTGTTTGGGGTGTGGGCGGACCGATGCACAGGTCCACGCTAGTCAGTATTTTTTTCATATGGATGTTGAAAAGGAGTGGAACTTCGACCTGCAGTTCCGGTTAAACAAAATGCTGTCAGAGGATATTGCTCTTTTCGATATTATCCCCGTGGAAGGTTATCCCCACGCACAACGCGATGCAATTAGAAGAACGTACGATTATTTTATTCATACCTATAAAAATCCATTCCTTTATGGCTTAAGTTCCTACTATGCAATTGAAAATCTCGATTTAGGGAAGATGAAGGAAGCAACAGAATTACTCACAAAGTATACCGATTATAGCTCATTCTGTAAAAGCCCCGATAAGAACCCAAGCAATACCTGCTATATCTCATCGGCCCAACTTTACACCGATAAAAATGGGGATAAGCTAAGATTCCAGATTTCCTCCAATCGATTCCTAAAAGGAATGGTAAGGATTATAGTTATGAAGCTTCTTGAGGTTGGAACGGGAGAGATAACCCTTGAAGAATTCGAAAGCTATCTATCGCGAAAAGCAATCCCTAAAAAAATAACTCCTGCATATCCCCATGGACTTTACCTCTCAAAGGTGATCTACTCTTTTTTGGATATTCCTCCAAGGATTGAATTCTCTACTATTCTCCAAAATAATGTTGATAATGCGTGGCAGCCTATATAGCATGTGTTTATTCACATCAAAATAATTGTTAAATTGTCCTGCTGTTAATTACATAAAGTAAAATTTAAACCTTACCCATTTAATGTTATCCAACCTTTAATCTTACTTTGCAATAACCCAAAATCAAATATCTATGAAAAAAATTACTATGCTTCTACTTTCATCAATAGTCCTGTTTACCGCTTGTACGCAGGAAGAAAAGAAATCAACAAATCCATTCTTTAGCGAGTACAACACACCCTTTAATGTACCGCCATTTGACAAAATTGATACAAGCCATTTCATACCTGCAATTGAAAAAGGGATTATTGATCAACAGGCCGAAATCGATGCAATCATCAATAGCACCGAAGCACCTAACTTTGAAAACACGATCCTTGCCTACGATAAATCTGGAAGACTTATAGATAGGGTATCTAGTGTTTTTAGTACACTGAACGGTGCTAATACCAATCCTGCATTACAGGCAATCAACAGAAAAATTGCTCCAAAAACAACAAAGCATCGCGATAATATCTCCCTAAACGAAAAACTCTTCCAAAGGATAAAAACGGTTTACGAGAATCGAGAAACGAGCAACCTCGACGCTGACCAGAAAAGGGTTGTAGAAAAATATTTTGAGGATTTTGAACGAAGTGGTTCAAATTTAAACGAGGCGGATAAACAAAAACTTCGCGAATTGAACCAAAATCTTTCAGCGCTTTCGATCAAGTTTAACGAAAATGTTTTGGCCGAGACAAATTCAACCTTTAAGCTAGTAATCGACAAACAGGAGGATTTGGACGGATTACCTCAAGGGATTATTGATGCTTCGGCGGATCAAGCAAAAGCTGATAGTATGATTGGTAAATGGGTTTTCACTCTTCAAAAACCCCTTATGATTCCATTCCTTCAGTACGCAAAAAATCGAAGTTTACGCGAAAAGCTCTACCGTGGTTATTTCATGCGTTGTAACAACAACGATAAATTCGATAACAAAGAAGTGCTCCTAAATATTGCGAATCTGAGATCAGAGCGTGCTAAACTTTTAGGATTTAAAACTTATGCTGAGTACTCCATTAGCAGAAATATGGCTAAAACACCCGAGAAAGTCTATGAATTTTTGAAAGGAATTTTTATTACAGCCCAAGAAGTTGCTAAAAAAGACCTACTCGATATGCAAAAGATAATCGACAAGGAGGGCGGAAATTTCAAACTTGAGTCTTGGGACTGGTGGTACTATGCAGAAAAACTAAAGAAGGAAAAATTTAACCTCGATGAATCAGAGCTTAAACCTTATTTTGTTCTAGGGAATGTTCGCGATGGAATGTTCTACGTAGCCAATAAACTTTATGGGCTAACCTTTACTAAGCTAACCAACGTTCCCGTTTACCACCCAGAGGTCGAAACCTATGAGGTGAAAGAAGCTGATGGAAGCTACGCCGGTGTTCTGTATATGGATTTCTATCCACGACCCGGTAAAAGAGCTGGTGCTTGGTGCGGGGCAATAAGAGATCAAGCATACAAAGATGGAAAGAGAATCCCTCCGATCGTTTCGATGGTTTGTAACTTTACAAGACCAACGGGTGATTCACCTGCTCTACTTACATGGGATGAGGTAACAACTATGTTTCATGAGTTTGGACATGGTTTACACAACTTCTTCAAAGATGGAAAATATGATAGAACCGCTGGTAGCCTTCCTCGCGATATGATTGAACTCCCTTCTCAGATTATGGAGAATTGGGCGGCTGTTCCCGAAGTAATAAAACACTACGGAAAACATTATAAAACTGGCGAGGTAATCCCTGACGAACTTCTTGAAAGGCTACAGAAAAGTATGGTGTTCAATCAAGGTTTTGTTACCGTTGAATACGTTGCAGCATCAATACTTGATCTCGATTGGCATAGTTTTACTGAACCCAAAAAGATTAACGTTCTTGCTTTTGAAAAGGAATCGATGGATAATATTAAGCTGATGAAAGAGATTCTTCCAAGATATCGATCAACCTATTTTAGCCACATTATTGGAGGCTATTCCGCAGGTTACTATGTTTACTTATGGGCAGCAGTACTCGATTCAGATGCTTTCCAAGCATTTGTTGATTCTGGTGATATTTTCAACAAGGAAATTGCTGCTAAATTCAGGAAGTACATCTTAACCGAAGGTGGAACCGACGAGGGAATGGTTCAGTATAAAAAATTTAGGGGTCAAGATCCATCCAACGAGCCATTACTCAAAAAACGTGGTCTGAAGTAGCGTACTTACTGAAAAACGAATCATTAAAAAAGGGCGTTCTGATAAAAGACACCTTTTTTTAATATTTTTTTTTAAAATTAAGATGCTGTATAAATAATTACTCGTAACTTTGAGAAAAATAACATAACATTATGTATAAAGGAACAGTTAAATTTTTTAATGTTTCCAAAGGATTCGGATTCATTAAAGATGCAGAATCAGGCAAAGAGTATTTTGTTCATGCTTCTGGTTTGATTGACAAAGTCAACGAAAACGATGAAGTAACATTTGAGCTTCAAGAAGGAAAAAAAGGTTTGAATGCTGTAAACGTTAAGCTAGCATAACCTTCGAAGTTTAGAAAACATTAATAGTTTTAGCCCTACTTTACCAGTAGGGTTTTTTGTTTTTTAACTATTCGGTTCCCTTACACCCAAACCTCAAGAGGAACATCAACTACCTTCTCAAGATCCTTTTTATAGTAGAATGATCCGATAAAGAAAAGGATTGAAGAAATCACAAGGAATATGGGAAGTATTGATAATGCAGTTCTAATATCTGTTTTATCTGAGATAATCCCAATCACAATTGGCCCAGCTGAAGCCCCTAAAAGATTCTGAGTAATTACAGCAAAAGCATAGGAGGTTGCCCGTAAACCTGGGTGCACTAAATCCTGAGTTACTGCACCTGCCGAGGGTAGAAACATGGTCACCGAAATTCCAAGAAGAAGTAATGCGATATATTGCAGTGTGCCATCTAAAACAACAAAAGCAAGAAATGCAAACAGAGCAGCGATCATGGTTGTTATTGATGGAAAGACTAAACGGGCATTCACCCTTTTCTTTCTCCACTTATCGGTTAAATAACCACCCAGTGGAGCGCCAATGATTGCAAGGAGCATCACCAGCGAAGCTTTCGCACCTGCCTTTTGAAGTGGTATATTGTCCATACGGCTAAAATAACTTGGGAGCCAGGATAGAAGCGATGTGGTAACAAATACTATCCCTGTCATTCCAAAATAGGTAAGCAAAAGTGAAGGTTTACTTATAAACTCACTTATTATATCTTTGAAAGACATCTTGGTTTGGGATGGTATCTCATCAACTGAATCTTCTTGGTTTTTATCAATTCCATTGGAGTGTGGATTTTCATTCTTTAAAAGAACCACTGTTTTATAGTCCTTAATAAAAAAGAAAAGTATTGCTACAATTAAACCCGGTATGGCGACTATTCCAAACGCACTTCTCCAGCCCCACTTAGCAGCAATTACTCCACCCAGAGCAACGCCTATTGCACCACCTAGAGGTATTGATGCATTCCAAATTCCCATCATCCATGAGCGTTTTTCCTTAGGATACAGACCAGAAATCATAGCCGTTCCTCCAGGTGCATAACCTGCTTCTCCCACGCCAATGAGCATTCGGGTTATAATTAGTTGCGGAAACGTTTTGGTGAATGATGCTGCGGCTGTAGCCAAACTCCAAAGTGCAGCCATTGCACCAATAGTGCGCCTTCTACTCCATCGGTCTACCAGAATAGATGCAGGAATAGTTAAAATAACAATTGACCAATACACAGCTGAAATTAAGGCTCCAAGTTGGGTGTCGGTGAGGTTCCATTCTACTTTAATAAATGGGAAAAGAGAGGTAACAATCATCCTATCTACATAATCGAACATGTACAAAAGGAAGAGGAGGATAAAAACATAATTGGTATACCCTTTCGAAAAGAGATAACCGTTATGCTCTGCTTTTTTATTCATGCCTCGAATGAGTAGTAAAAAGTTATATTAAGATCAAAGAAAATCAAAAGTTTAGGATAATAAAAGTTTTAATTACCATTTCAAACCTACGCCAAGTTAAATTAATATTGATTAATGCCTCTTCATCACTAAGATAATCACGCAAATTAACATCTATAAAAAATCAAAATATTATATTGAAAGAGCAACCTCGCCACAACCTGCCCGAAGTTAACTTTGTCAGGCGGGGCTGCGGGGAACCGAGTTTACGAACTAGGCGAAGCCAACCAAGCTTGCGAGTTCGCCGAAGGCAATATAAGCCGAGAGACCCCCTAAAAATCTAAGAACTAAGATATTTCAATGAAACTTTATTAAAACCATTTTTTAATTGCCCTTTTTTGTAAGTTTACACTATAAAATTTGACTGACATGACTCCCTCTAACCTTTTTAACGAGATTCAAATCTACTGTAAAGCAAATGCTAACGAAGCTCTTGTAAAAAAGCATTCCCGATTCTTCAAGGAGGGTTATGACGCTTATGGCCTATCGCCGGAGCTACTTCAAAGTAAGGTTGATGATATCGTTAAAGTTCAAAATATTGACTTAGATACAATCATTAAAACAAGCCACCTACTTATTCCAACTGGGAAGTATGAGGAGGTTAGCTTTGCAATAGTACTCATCAAGGAGTTTAGAAAACAGTTTACCCCTGGTATTTTTAGTGAAATTGAGAAATGGTTCGAAGAAGGAATTAGTAATTGGGCTCATACCGATGTTATCTGTGGCGAGCTAATATCAACCTTTCTCGAAAAGAAAATTATCACCTTTCCGAGGATGGCAGAATGGAGAACTTCAAAAAATAAATTTCAGCGCAGAGCCGTTCCGGTTGCCCTTATCAAGATGCTCAAGTACTCGAATGAATATCAACCTTTCTTCGATTTCATTGAACCTATTATGATGGATGAGGATCGTGAAGTTCATCAAGGGCTTGGCTGGTTTCTACGTGAGGCTTGGAAGAAAAATCCTGAACCAACGGAGATGTTCATGATGCAGTGGAAGGATACCGCTCCCCGCCTAATCTTCCAGTACGCCACTGAACGCATGAAACCTGAGCAAAAGCAGCACTTCAAGCGTTCAAGAGGAAATCGTTAGTCATTCATTCTTACCCTAATGAACCTAATAATAAGGAAAGCAACCCCTGACGATTCCATTTCGGTTTATTCCTTGATAAGCGACCTTGAAGCCCATGAAATGGATATAAAATCATTTGAGGTTATATATTCCAAAAACCTTTCAGATTCAAACATTTACTACTTAGTTGCAGAATTAGAGAGTAAAATTGTCGGTTTTATTAGCCTACATGTTCAGCATATTCTGCACCACTCAAAAGTAACCTGCGAGCTACAAGAACTTAATATTATACAAGAACTTCGAGGTTCAGGCATTGGAGCAAAACTAATGCATGAGGTAGAAAAGATAGCAAAGGATCTTAATCTTGAAGAGATTGAACTTACAACAAAAATTCATCGTGAACGAGCACAAGCCTTTTACCGAAAACTGGGTTATACCTACACCCATAATAAGTATGTAAAGAAACTATAAGATCATTGCTCGAATAAAATTTCCTTCATCAGAACTAGAATACGACTGATATTCAAAAGCATATGATCGCTTGAGTTAATGAATTCGTTATCTTTTATATTATTAATTCCTCATTATACATTATTCATTAACATTATGCTTAATAGCATGATTATCTTATTTATTACCCTAAATTGAGTTCACATTAACATCATTTTATAACTTTGCAATCCGAAAATCCTAAAAGAATAGTTATGGCAGAAATGAAAAAGGATGCTAAGCTTTTCGCTGAGTTTCCACCGGTTACGACCGAACAATGGGAATCGGTGATCCGCGAAGATCTGAAAGGCGCCGACTACGATAAAAAATTGGTATGGAAAACCATGGAGGGTATCAATGTAAAGCCCTACTATCGCGCCGAAGACCTAAAGAATATTGATACCACAAAGGTTCTACCGGGGGAATTCCCTTACATACGTGGCAACAAGGAGAAGGGGAACGATTGGCTTGTTCGTCAGGATTTTGACGTTAACTGCGACAA
>JAYTVX010000353.1:0-10771 GCA_043743775.1 Bacteroidales bacterium
GGATTGACTCAAAATGGGAATTTCTTGGGTTGGATACTTTTATTGCATCTCCTTCGATAAATTTAGAATCACTTCAATTAGGGGATGGTGCAGTAATAAAAATTTAAATCAGTGAAACAATAATTATTAGAGTTGAAAACGAATAATAATTATAAAGTTGAACTGATCTCGAGCTTAGGCGAGGGATCTCTGGGGTTATATTGGCTTCGCCGAGCTCGTAAACTCGGTTCCCCGCCGATTGCTGCGATAAGAAAACAAATTTCATTTAGATAACTCGACCGCTTGCGGTGAGGTAGTTCATTTAGATTAAATTAAATATCTTACCCTAAGTTCTTACCTGTTTTTGTTTTATAGATATATGCAGATTAACAAAAAATGTGTTTTATTTTTCATATTTTAGCCTTAATAATGAAAATGGTACTTCGGTTTTTAAGGATATTCGCTTTAATACTTCTTGCTATCAATCTATCACCGATTAATAGCAAAGCTGTTCGTGTTATTCTATTCAATGTCGATAATGGATTAACCCAATCTACAATTACAGGTGTTATTCAGGATTCCTATGGTTTTATTTGGATTGCTACCCAGGACGGGTTAAACCGATATGATGGTTATTCTTTCAAAACGTTTCGAAATAATCCGCTCGACTCCAGTAGCTTATCAAATAATTTTATCAATTCAATTTGTGAGGATAGGAATGGAAATATTTGGCTAGGTACGAATCTTGGCCTAAGTATGCTCGATAGGAGAACTGGAAAATTCATTAACTATTATTGTAAATCTAACAACCCTTTTTCGTTAAGTGATAATAGAATCTACTCAGTCTACGAGGATAGAAATGGTAAGATATGGGTTAAAACATTATCGTCTTTAGATCGCTTTAATAGCGAAAAAAAATCTTTTACTCGCTACCCTCACTACAATGATATGTTCACTTTCTCTACCGATCCTGGAGATTTTGATATTCTTGAGGATACAAAGGGAATTCTATGGGTGGGCACTAAAGATGGTTTGTGTTTTTTTGATAGAAATCTAAATATTTTTAAACGTTTTACCAGTGATCCAATAGATTCAAAATCGATAAGTAGCGATAAAATAAAATGTATTTATGAGGATTCAAAAGAAAATCTTTGGATTGGGACAGATAATGGATTAAATCTCTTTAATCGCAAATCCAATACCTTTGATCGATTCTTTGTTAAGTCCAATAAAGGTAATCAGCTCCAAAGCTCAATAATTAATGTTGTATCCGAGGATCGTTCTGGTATGCTTTGGATCGGAACCGATGTTGGATTTTCGAGCTTCAACCCTAATACACATAATCTAACAAATAATGACGACTTAAGCGCTAATGGCGAGAAGTTAATAGCATCATCGGTTACATCAATCTTTGAGGATAAATCAGGTATTCTTTGGATTGGTTCATTTCAAGGTTTGATCAAATGGGATAGAAAGCCTAGCAAGTTTAAACTTTACAGCAAAAATTCAAAGGGAAACCCATTATTTGCAAATAATCTTATTGCTTCTTTGAATCAGGATAATTCAGGAATTGTTTGGGTAGGTACCTGGGGTTCAGGTTTATTTAGGTACAATCCCTTTACTGGAGATAATATTCAGTACTCAACTGCTTCCGCTGATAGGAATATTTGTAATGATTTTGTCCATACCATCTTTATAAACCGTCAGAATGAACTGTTAATTGGAACACGCGATGGTATTCAAATTTATCTACCCAGCAGAAAGCAATTTGCTGATTATTTTAGCTACAAAGGAATAAATTCATTTGGGCTATTTAAGAATAATAGGATCTATGCTTTTGTTGAAGACCGCAAAGGGAGCCTTTGGATAGCATCGAAAATTGGATTGTTCCAGATTAAAGATAAAACCCTTATTGGTTATTATAACGATCCTATGGATACGACATCACTGACTTCAGGTGAGGTTTATGATGTAATTGTCGATAAGAACGGATTTATCTGGGCTGGTACCCTTACAGGATTAAATAAAATTGATTCTGAAACAAAAACCATAACCCGTTTTGTTCGAAAGGATGCCTATTCTGACACTCAACTTATTTCGAATGAAGTGTTGTGCTTACACGAGGATTTAAATGGATTTATTTGGGTAGGAACAAATAATGGACTCCATCGCTTTGATAGAACGACTGGTAAGTTTAGACTTTATACTGAGGATAATGGATTGCCCAATAACCTTATTTATTCCATTGAGGAGGATAATAAAGGACAAATATGGTTTAGTACGAACTGGGGGTTGGCTGTAATTAACAACGAAACAGATTTGATTAAATCATTCGACGTTACCGATGGGCTTCAGAGTCAGGAATTTAATTTAGGCTGCAGTCATAAATCAAAGTCAGGGGAACTGTTTTTTGGAGGGATTTCAGGATTTAATTCTTTCTATCCCGATTCAATTCGGTCAAATAAAACGATTCCAAATATTGCAATAACGTCTTTTGAACTTTTAGGCACGAAAGAGAAGCAGGCAGTATCCGTTGATGGATTAAAAGAAGTCGTTATACCAAAGAATTACAGTGTATTCACCATTGAGTTTTCATCTCTAGACTTCACTCGACCCGAGAATAATCTGTATGCCTACCAGATGAAAGGACTATCCGATCAGTGGATTGATTTAGGTACAAAGCACTCGGCTACTTTCTCGAACCTAAAAGCAGGAACGTACTATTTTACGGTTAAAGGCTCAAATAGTGATTTGGCTTGGAACGAGCAGGGGAAAACATTAATTATTATAGTAAATATATCATTCTGGAAAAGCAATCTAGCATATGGGATTTATGGTATTCTTGCAGTAATATCAATTATTGTTTATTTAAGGAATAGAACAAAACACTTTCGTAAAACGAACCAATTGCTCAAAGAACGTGAGTATGCGATGGCTAAAGTGGAAAAGCAGAAAGAGGAGTTGACATTAAAGAATAAAAATATTACCGATAGTATCAACTATGCCAAGCGACTCCAGGAAGCAATTATGCCCTCCATTGCTCATTTCAAAAAACTACTTCCCGATTCTTTCTTGCTTTACATGCCAAAAGATATTGTAAGTGGCGATTTTTACTGGATTAACGAAACCAAGAATAAAATTTTTGTTGCTGTAGTAGACTGTACCGGACACGGAGTTCCTGGGGCATTTATGTCGATTATTGGTGTTGAACTTTTGCGAAATATTACAAATAATCAGGGGGTAAACGATGCTGCGGAGATTCTTAACAGATTAAATATAGGGGTTACTCAGACTTTTAGCAAGGAGTTTTTAGAGGATAGTGCTTTAGTCAAGGATGGAATGGATGTGGCTTTTTGTATTATTGATAAGGAGAATAATATACTCCAATATTCTGGCGCATTTAGCAATCTGTATTTAATTCGCGATAGTAAAATAACCGAAATAAAAGGGAATAGATATTCCGTTGGGATGGGTAATAATACTGAAAGACAACTATTCAGCAGCCATTATATTCCTATTCAACCCGAGGATATGCTTTATATCTTCACCGATGGGTATGCTGATCAGTTTGGTGGTCCAGAGAACAAAAAGTATAAATTCCGTCGATTCAGGCACCTACTTTTGAATATTCATAAATTTCCACTCGAAACGCAACGACAGTATATTGAGGATAGTATTCTAGAATGGAAAGGGAATAATGAGCAGGTAGATGATATTCTCATTATCGGCATTAAGCCTGATTTAAGCTGCTTGTTTTAGCCGTTCATGTATTGGCCAACGAAGTGTAGCTGTTTAATCATGATGATGCAGCAATGGGTGGTGAAATGGAGCGTTGTGGCGAGGCTAAAATATTCTTTTTTTCAGTCTGGCAGTATAAAGCGGTGGATGAAATGGACTAATAGCAGTAAAGTATCGAATTTGTAATTAACTTCGTTGAACGCTCCTGCAACTGCCGAATCGGCTCCATCGCTCCAATAAAATAATAACTACACTCAAGTTGACTTAAAATTACCCAAGTAGGTTCTTCATCTTCTGGATTAGAACTTCAATTTGAAAAGGTTTGCTGATGTAATCGTCCATCCCAGCTTCTATACACTCTTCTTTATCACCAAGTAGGGCATTTGCAGTGATAGCAATAATAGGGGTATGCGAAGTAGTGCTCGCCTCAATCTCTCTAATTTTTTTTGTCGAGACTATCCCATTCATTATAGGCATCTGAATGTCCATAAGGATTATATCATACTTGCTTGTACCGAATTTGTCAAGGGCCTCTTTCCCATTGCTGGCAATCTCAATATTCTTAACCATTTTTTTAAGGCTAAGAATAACGATTTTCTGATTTATAAGATTGTCTTCAACAAGGAGTACGTTTGCATTCTCGAGTTGAACTGTATTATGGGTTTTTAGTTTGTCTTTTTTTAGGTCTTCAGTAAGAGCCGTTTCTGGCTTTTCCTCGATTTCAGCGGCAACTTTTGTGAGCGTATAGGGGAAGTTGAAAATTGCATTTTCAGCGGACAAAGCAATACTTAACTTGCCTTCCTTACTTTCAATTAATTTTTGGGTGATATTAAGGTCGAGAAGTTCGATGTAAATCTGAGTGCTAGCAGAGGTAAAGGTTGTTTCGTTAACAATAAATTGGCTGTGATTCTCATTTATTGGGAGCATAATAGGCCTGTTGCTCTTCAACTCAAAGAAAAGAGTGATATTGTCTTGTGCCTCTTTGCTTTTTCCTACTTTAATGTCAATGCTAATCTTATTGCTACTCTTATTCTTAATGATATTCTCGATGATATTTAGGAAAATCTGTTTGATTTTTACAGGATCCCCAAAGAAGTTCTTGGGTAAAGTCTCATCGGTTTTAAGATTAAATGTGATGTTGTTGAAACTTTGGGACGTGAATAGCCTAAGAGTATTGTTTAAGGTCGTTTGGAGATTGAAATTGATATTAAAATCGCTATTTTCTCGGATATCAACATTCGAAATCTCAACCATGCTGTTTAAAACATTAACAAGATTATTGGTTGATGCTTGTATAGTATCAATCATATCTCGCTGCTTGTCATCGAGTTCGGTTCCTGTTAGAATATTTGAGATAACCATGATATTATTCAACGGAGTACGGATTTGATGGGAGAGCTTGGCGATAAACTCTTCGTTAAGTTTGTTGGAGTTCTTTTCATCCAAAACCTCCTTTTCCGAATCCCGAATTGTTTTAACCTTTACAATCTCAAATGTGTACGCAAGGATTAATGAAACAATATAGGATAATGTAAAAAATATTTTAAAGGATAGGGGTTGTTGGTAAATAGAATTGATTTCAAGCGGGATGAAGAGCGAAAGTATATAGATAATCCCAAATGTAACCGAAAAATAACTCCCCTTGCTAGATCCTAGCATCGAAATTGCAAAAAATGGATAGAGTCCAAGTGCCAAAGTCCCAATTACTCCAACATTGCCAGTGAGAATTGTGAAAAGTAAACCTATACCACTAATTAAAGCGGCTAAAGTGGAAAGCCCATTTGTATATTCCCTTTTTACAACAATGCTAAGGTTTAACGCTAAAATGAATGCTGATAAAACCGATACTAGCATCAGAATTAGACTATCTAATAAAAGGATTGCGAAAACTGATTGGATCACAAAAAAAATGATCAGTACAAGACTCGATACCCCGAGCTGTATTAATTTGCTGAGAGTATCCTTTTCGCATTTTCCCTCTAGGTTAAAAGAAGAAATCTGAATTAGTCTATTAGCGAGTTTCATTCCCGATCATTTTAAGAGTGATTGTACTGAGTTGATTTGTTGATAAATTGGAGGTTGTAGAACGATCTCCAATTTCAAAAATACAACAACTTAAATATACGTAACTATTCAAATTTTGCAAAAAAATGATTATAACATTATAGATGATATCGACTATTCTTAATAAACGTAAAGATAGGTAGATATTTTATAGTGAGATACTATTAGCTCTTAAAGAAAAAAACGCGTACAACGTTTATCAATGCTAAGACTCCAAGCGTGAAGATTACGGCTCCAGCCGTTTTGTTGATATACCAAAGCTGCTTTAACCGAAATTTTTTACGAAACAAATTAACCAAAGAGCTTAAAGTGAACCACCACAGAGTTCCACCCAGAAAAACACCTGCAAGAGTTATAAACGATAATCCAATATTTTCTCCATTGTAGGCAAGTCCTAGGGTAGCAAATAATCCAACGAAAAGAAATATGGCGAAGGGATTGGTGATAGTTAGAAGCAGAACCGAAATAAAATCTTCGATCAACTTGCTTGGATTCTTCTTATGCCGGCGGAGCTGGTTAACAGGATTCGTATAAAATGTTTTTATTCCAAGTAGTATAACTATTATTCCACCTATAACTTCAAGAATTCTTTGCTTCTCCTCGATGAAATTGATGATGAATGTTAAGCTGAAACCTGCTATTGCAGCAAATATTGTATCGGCAGTCGCGGCACCCATACCTGAAAAGAAACCGCTTATCCGACTTTTATTAATAGTGCGTTGAATGCAAATAACACCTATTGGCCCGAGGGGGATCGACGCCAATAAACCTATCATTATTCCTTTAAGAAAAAAGGTTAAAGCCATTACTCTTTGCTGTAAAGATTTAATTTTGAATTGCAAATATAGCAATTGAACAAAAGCACGCTAGGGGCAAAACTCGATTTTTTCAATATTTCTTGATTGTTGAATGTTAAAAAAACAAAGAGAAACCTCTTTTTTTAGAAGATGGTGTCATATTTTTGGAGGTAGGATATTCATAAACAGTTTCTAACCAGTAGTTTTGGCTCAAGCATATCGAGCATAGCATACTTTACCCCTTCGCGCCCAAATCCTGAATTTTTTATTCCTCCGTAAGGCATGTGGTCAACTCTAAAGGTTGGAACATCATTGATGATTATTCCACCGGTTTTGATTGCGTCGAAAGCATAGTTCTGTTCGTCAATTTTGTTGGTGAAAACCCCAGCTTGTAAACCATACTCTGATGAGTTTACGTACTCAACAGCATCTTTAAAGGAAATGTATGGTTCAATAATAACAACTGGACCAAACGCTTCTTGGGCGCAAACTTTCATCTCCTTTTTGGTATTTGTGATTATGGTAGGGGGGTAGAATGCCCCCATGCGTTTTCCTCCGTAAACTACTTTTGCACCATCTTCAATGGCTTCATCTACCCATTGTTCTATTCTGATTGCATTCTCCTCATCAATCATCGATGAAATATCGGTTGTTGGATCAAGTGGATCCCCGTGTTTAAGATTGCTTGTTTTTTCAATAAATCGATTGATAAATTCTTTTATTGTTGATTCGTGAACGTATATTCGCTGTGTATGAATGCAAACCTGTCCCGAATAGGCAAAGGCCCCGCTAACACATTTTGGAATAGCAATTTCAAGATTTGCTGTTTCGGTGATGATTACGCCAGCATTTCCCCCAAGTTCAAGCACAACCCTTTTTTTCCCAGCCTGATTCTTCATTTTCCATCCAACCTGAGGTGAGCCAGTAAACGTGAGCAATGCAAAGCGTTCATCGGTCACAAGTTGGTTTCCCGATTCCCGATCCATAGGGAGAATAGACAATGCTCCTTTGGGGAGTTCTGTTGAATCTATTATTCTTGCTAATAGCAATGCAGATAAAGGGGTTGAGCGTGCAGGTTTTAGGATAATAGGACATCCTGTAGCGATTGCAGGTGCAAGTTTATGTACTGTTAGATTTAAGGGAAAATTAAAGGGCGATATCCCTGCAACTAACCCTACGGGGAAATATCTTACAATTCCTTCTTTTCCATCCCCTGCAGGGGTCCAATCGATTTGAATATACTCCGATGGCAGGCGCTTACTCTCCTCCGCAGCAATTATAAAGGTTTGAATTGCCCTATCTACCTCCCCTAATGCATATTTGATAGGTTTTGCAGCCTCAAGGCAAAGGATTTTAGCTAGTAAATCTCTTTGATCTTTCATTTTTTGGGCAATATCCATCAGTATAGAATACTTTTTATGCGATGGGATATTTCTTAATTCATCTTCAGTTTTTTGGGCTGATATGATGGCTTCTTCTAGTTCTGCTTTGCCGGCAAGGTAAACCTCCGCTATTATTTCATCGCTAAATGGACTGTTTACAGAAAAAGTTTGATTGGTTGTTTTGAATGTTCCTCCAATGTAAGGACTATACTTTTCCATCATTATAGGGTATTTATAGTATTTGCGAATTTAAAAAATCTTTATTGTTTTGATGCTACACCGATTGCGTATTACACATATTTGTATTGAGAAATTAATAATCCACTATCTTTGGCGAAATAATAAGTAGCATTATGCCGATAGTCAGAACCCCACTCCGAATACTTTTATTGCTTTCTTTTATTGTTTTATCACTTAACAGTAATGCTAAAAAATTAGAGACTAACCTTACGGATAGCTCCAGAATAAGTCTGTTGACATGTTCTTCTGGCGATGAACTCTATTCGATTTTTGGCCATAGCGCTATACGGGTTACAGACCATACTCGAAATCTTGATATTGTTTTCAATTACGGAACTTTCGATTTTTACGATCCAAATTTTTATCCCAATTTCGTTCGGGGGCACTTGAACTATATACTATCCGCATCTTACTTCGAGGATTTTAAGCAGAGCTATGTTGAAGAGGGGCGTTGGATTTGGGAGCAAAAACTCAATATTAGCTTGAGCGAGAGGCAGCACTTGCTCGATTCGCTGCTAATCAACTATCGACCCGAGAATCGATACTATCCATACGATTTCTTTGGCGATAACTGTGCAACTCGAATCAGGGACATGTTTGTAGAGGCAATCCCTCGAAAAATTGCTTTTGATTTTAGCTCATTTCAGAAAGAGAAGAGCTTTAGGGAACTTCTTATGCCCAACTTAACCCATAAACCATGGGCTAAACTGGGGATTAACCTTTTGCTAGGTTTGCCTGCCGATAGAGTGGCCTCTCCATGGGAGTATATGTATCTACCCGAACATTTGCACGCAGCTTTTCAGCACGCAACATTTTCATCTGCTTCAACGACCTGTTCTTTTGCTCAAGAACCTACAGTTTTATTGGAAGGAAGAAAATCATTTGCTAAATTTATATGGTTGTCTCCTCTTTTTATATTCCTTGTAGTGCTCATATTCACTGCCTATATATCTTACAGAGACTTAAAGAAAGGCGTAAAAAGCCTGTGGTTTGATAGGTTGCTTTTAGTGCTCATTGGTTTGCTTGGTGTTCTGTTTGTATTTCTTTGGGTAGGCACTGCTCACAAGTCAATGGTTTGGAACTTCAACCTTCTATGGGCTAATCCCCTTCATCTACTAATTGTTTTCTTTTTATCGGTTAGGAAACTGAAACAGTGGGTTAGAACATATGTAAATATTAACCTGATACTGTTAATCACCCTATTAATTGCTTGGCCATTTTTGCCTCAGGCTTTACCATGGGCAATGTATCCTATTGTTATGGCTCTGGCATTAAGGCTGTTTGTAATTTTTCGATTGCCCCGTTAGTTGGTAATACAGAGTCACTGTGGCACAGAGTTAATTGAGAAAAGAACAATTTTTTTGCTCAGTATTTAGGAAATGGAGTGACTTCACAAATCAAACTTATCGTAGTTTTTTTTCTCTCTCAGTGACTCCGTGTTGAAAACAATAAAACAGCCCGATATCTCTACCGGGCTGTTTTATATATTATTCGTTTTTCATTACTCTGCTCTCTTCTTGAATTCATCAATCCCGCTATCGAGGAACTTGATAAATGCTTCAATGTCTAGGTTGTAACCTCTTGGTTCGGCAAGCGTTTTTTCATTTCCATCTAGTAGAACATAATAGGGTTGTCCATTGATGTTGAAACGGCTGATCTGCATATCTGCATTCTGCTTGCCAACAGTCTTTTTTACCTTCCCGTCGATCTTGGAGGTAATCCATTCGTTTTCGGGTAGTTCCAGTCTTTCATCGATGTAGAGCGCAACAATAACGTAGTTATTCCTTAGCTTGTCCAATACGCGGGGATCACTCCAAACATTAGATTCCATTGCTTTGCAGTTGGAGCAAGAATGTCCAACGAAATCGATGAAGAGGGGTTTCTTCTGTGCACGAGCACAAGCTAGTGCCTGATTGTAGTCGAAATAACCCTCTAAGCCATAGGGTAGATGTAGGATGTCGGCATACTTTGGTGTTTCGCACAACGATGATCTATCGTCAACATTAGCGCTAGAAACCGTTTTCGATTTGTTGATCATCGTCATCAGGTCGAAGCTTTGACTTGCCTGAGGAGGAAGTAATCCGGAGATTGATTTCAGTGGTGCGCCTATCATTCCAGGGATTAGGTAAATAACAAAAGCAAAGGAGAAGATGGCCAAAACGAGCCTAAAGAATCCAAGATGTTTAAATTCGGAATCGTTTTTGAACTTTATTTTACCTAACAGGTATAATCCTAAAAGTGTGAAAATCGAGATCCAGATGGCAAGGTAGACATCACGTCCAAGCAAACCAAAATGGTATGTGTCATCAATAATCATTAAGAATTTCAGCGAGAAAGCCAGCACGATAAACCCAAGCACAATTTTAACGGAGTTCATCCAACCGCCTGAACGGGGTAGTGAATTCAACCACGATGGGAAGATTGCGAAAAGGGTGAAAGGTATGGAGAAAGCTAATGAGAATCCAAACATCCCGATGATAGGCTTTGCCCCAAGTCCTGAGGCTGCTTCAACAAGCAATGCCCCAACAATTGGTCCTACGCACGATAGGCTTACAATAACTGTTGTTAACG
>JAYTVX010000354.1:0-19831 GCA_043743775.1 Bacteroidales bacterium
GCTTTAATCCCAAAAGGAATTCAGATTACTGGAGATTCGACACCCCGTGGACCATTGAGTAATCAGATAAACATGGGAGAGCTCTACCCTAAAGATGTACATCCAACCTATATAACCGGAATCAACGGAAAGAAATTAGAAGTGATTAAGGTTAAAAGCCTAATTGCCGGTGGTGGTATTGGTGGCAGTGCACTTTTCCGCTACATGTCCGAGGCAGGCATGGCTCCTGTGCTTCTAAACTACGAGAGGGGTTCATCATGGCGTAACATCGCTGGAGGACGACCCGCTTTCTCTTTACCTGAGATTGCAGAAATTGCGGTCAAGAGTCATGAAATTTTCAAGGAGATAAACAAGCTGAGTAGCATCGACTATCGCCCAACCAACTACGTCAACTTTGCTCACGATGATGCCACCTATAAAGCCCTGGAAGCATCAATGGCTTGGAGCGATGCCCATATGGTTGATCCAAAAGATTACAGGAAAGAAATATCCCCATACTTCAATACTAACCTTAAAACATATCAGGCCGCTCTAATCACTAGGGATTGCTGGCAGGCAACACCCGGCAAAACGATTGATCTTATCCGCAAAATAGGTATTAGCAAGGGCGGAATAGTTAAGGAAGATTGTGAATTGATCAGCGTATACAAGGATGGCAATAAATATGTGGCTCTTGTTCGTGATCATAGCAAGAATTACATCGAGTATCATGCCGATGAGTTCGTAAACGCGCTAGGACCAAATGGCGATAAATTCGCCAGGATGCTTGGCCACAACCTAGGAATGTACCCTGTAAAACATCAGGCGTTTATTACCCGTCGTTTGCCCTGGATGGGTGTTAATGGCAATCCCCTTGACATGCTCATCGATCGTCGCAAGTATAAAGGGTTTGTTGCAGTCTACGGACAGCAACTAGCCGATACAGGTCAGATTATTGGTTGTGCATCGCCTGCATCCGATTCTCAGGAAGCTGCAAAGAATCTTAAAATCAACTCAGAAGAGTTCCTTGAGATTGCTTCTGAAGTATTTGCGAGTTGGCTTCCAGAACTTGGTTCGGTTGGTTTCCAAGCAATATGGGCAGGATACTATGCTGAACCAAGGATGTTTATCGATCCAAAGCAAGGCCTATTCCTTGGATTACGTGGTCAAGGTTTCATGCTTGGTATGGAATTAGCGAAGATGTACGTCGATACCTTAACGGGCAAACCCGTTCCAGAATACTTCAAGCGCTTAGGACTTGAAGGAGATGGATTACCAGAAAAAGCATTTAAATAAATATCGTATTCTAAATAAAAACACCTCGTACCCAACGGGGTGTTTTTTTATTGCCTCTGTTTATCCTATAAAAAATAATTAATAAAACATTAATTACTTTATATCCTAAAAGAATTGAATTTCCTACATTCGTAACACTTTTATAAAACCCGAAATCAAATCGTTTATGTCAAAAGTTCGACGAAAATCTGATACGTGCCTAAATTGCAGTAAGGCATTGAGTCCCGAAGATAATTACTGTCCCAACTGCGGTCAGGAAAATAATATTCGTAAAATCCCCGTTCACCACCTTGCGGTTGAGGTGTTTGAAGATTTTTTCCATTTCGACACAAAGTTGTGGAATACAATAAAAGCCTCATTTACTAGACCTGGTAAAATCACTTTAGATTACCTTGATGGGAAAAGGGTTAGCTATGTGCCACCCGTTAAATTCTACGTGTTTGTCAGTTTTATCTTTTTCTTACTAGTTGGTAAGATGAGCGACCATGCCATTGATGGCAGCAATAAAATATTTAAGGGAAAGAAATATGATTTGGTGTCAATGAACATTACGCTCAACGAGCTACAGGGCAATAAGAGGCTTCATCATGGTAAGGACTCAAACGATCTGAGCGTAATGAGCTTTGACTTTACATCGAAGGATAGTCTCAAAAAGGATTTGAACCGGCTGAGAAATGCACCTGATTCTGTAATCGACAAATTGCTAATTGAAGAAGGAATTGATACATCTGCTGAGGCTAGGAAGAGTCTCCAAACTATGCTTGCTCTTATCCCTGAGCATAGCCTTGCTTTAGATACCGCAAAACCTCGATTTAGCATCTATGGGAAGGTTGAATTTTCAACGAAAGAGGAGTACGATCAATTCAAGGAAAATATTCATAGCTACACTGATGATCAGATTGACTCCTTATTAATATTAAAAGGGGAGAAAGCAAGCTGGTTTAATCGGCAAATGGTAAAGAAACAGGGAAAATTCAACTGGAAAAACAAGGACGATATCAAAGAGGTTACCCATGCAATAATTAAAAGTATTTCGCTAACCATGTTCATCATGATGCCACTCACGGCCATTCTTCTATTGCTGATTTTCTATCGCAAAAAGTACTACTACGAGCATCTCATCTTCTCCATACATATTCATACCATTTTCTTCATTATTTTAGGATTTGTATTTTCAATTCAGATATTTATCAGCGAAAGTTTTGGTGGGAGATTATTGCCATGGTCATTTTTACTTTGTTTAATATATCTGATATCCTCATTAAAGCATAACTATAAGCAAACCTGGGGTAAGACTATTGGAAAGTTTATATTGATGTCAATACCCTACTTTCTGATCAGTTTAACCTTAACATTACTAGCTGTTATATATGGATTTTTAGCGTAGTGGTGGTTACAAGGTTACAGGGTTACATTGTTTGAAGTCTTTCACTTAGAAACTTTACACTCCAACAATCATAAAGTCTTATTGATTTTATAACTTTTTGACTTATCAACATTTTGGCTTATTGCCTCATTGATTAAACTTTTTTTTATTTTTACTGTTAGATAAAATAAAACTACCATGGAAAAGGTTACTATACACGCCGATTGGCAGAGCGGAATGATGTTTGAGACCGAACTGAATGGTCATAAGCTGATAATGGATGCAGCAGAGAGTAATGGTGGAACCAACAAGGGACCACGTCCAAAACCATTGATGCTTGCTGCTCTTGCGGGCTGTACTGGAATGGATGTTGTATCAATCCTTCAAAAAATGCGGGTTGAAGTTTCGAAATTCAGGATTTGGATTGAAGCACTTCAAACCGAAGAACATCCCAAGCACTATGCTGAGATAAAGATAATCTATGAGTTTACAGGAAAAGATCTCCCCATGGATAAACTCGAAAAGGCGGTAAACCTATCGGAGGAGAGATACTGTGGGGTTAATGCTGTTTACAAAAAAGCCATGAAGGTTACCTATGAGATAAGGGTTAATGAATCTAATTGAGAATTAATAATGAGGGAGAATTATCTAAATTGTTGTACTCCTTCATCTTTCATTTATACTACTCCTTAATAAATTTTAGGCTAATCCGCCTTTTGCTGTTTGATGGCAAAATCGAAATTATGTAAATTCCACCAACTAAGTCCGATAAATCTAACCTGTAAGAATCTTCGGATGAGGGCAGCTCATCCAATTGATATTTTTTAATGCTTTTTCCTAGAATATCAGATAGTAAGATTTCTCCACCAGTTCCAAGTTTTAAATTAATAAAGGATTTTGCAGGATTTGGATAGACCGAAAATGCATTCGATAAATCATTCATCCCTATTCCTGTACTTGTAATTGCAGTAAAACTACCCACCATACCCATAGATTCATGGATATTACAAGCGTATGAGTAGTTCCCTGCAACAGTTACGGTATACTCAAATGATGTTGCAGAAGAAGTTAATGGATTATCCCATACCTGTGCTCCTGCTGGAATTGTTCTTGATGAAGTTGTATGAGTACCTGAAGACCATACCCAACGAACAACATCGCCAACATTAACTGTAAGACTTGATGGAGAAAAGGTCAAATCCGTCTGATTAATCACATGTACTGCTGAAAAAGATTTAAAAGCAATCAATAGTAGACATGCTATGCTTGTAATCTTTACTGCTTTCATTGTGTTATTTGTATTGGTTCTAATTAATAACAATCTTAATATTAATATGTTTATCAAAATGTCCGTCAATAAAGTTTATACTGGGTTATGATTGAAGAGTGAGAATTCAGAAGTCATAATATAAGCGTATCATAAAAAGGTGAAAAGAAAAAAAACAAAACGAATAACCTTCTATCATACTTTTTAGTCGGATTTCCACTCCAATTTAACTTTTGAAATTTGTCCTTTGTCTTTTATCATATTATCCTTCCTTATCTGCTATCTTTGTCGCAAAAATAAAAAATATGCCTCGTTTTAAGCTGATACTGGAGTACGATGGATCAAAGTTCAAGGGATGGCAATTTCAGAAGGATTTGCCCACGGTGATGGGCAAGCTAATGGATGCCTGCAAGGATATCTTTAGCGCCGATGATTTTGAACTTTACGGTTCAGGGCGAACCGATACCGGTGTTCATGCTTTGCAGCAGGTAGCGCATCTCGATATTAAAAAAACGGTGATGCCACCCCATATCATCAAGATTAAGCTAAACGATGTACTCCCTGCTGCGATCAATATACTTCATGTTGAAAAGGCTAGCCCAAGCTTCCATGCTCGCCACGATGCTGTTGCACGAAGCTACGTTTACCATATCTCAAAGCGTCGAACGGCCTTTGGAAAGGATAACGTTTGGTGGATTAAGGATAAATTGGATGTTAAAGCCATGGCTGATGTTACGCCACTATTCATTGGATTAAAGGATTATAAATCATTCGGAATAAAAGATAAGGATGGAGATTCTACACTTGTTGAACTAATCTCTATAAAAATATTTGAAATTGACGACTCAATTCTCATCCATATTGTAGGTTCTCACTTCCTTTGGCGAATGGTTCGGCGAGTTGTAGGTGTTCTTGTAGAGGTTGGTCGAGGAAGAATGACCGGTGAGGATATTCAGGGTTTCTTTAAGGCGAAATCAGAAATCCCTTCACAATTTACAGCTCCACCATCAGGGCTTTACCTCGAAAGGGTTTACTATAAAGGAGAGAAAATATCTGATGAACCCAAGTGGCTCGTAAACATTCATTAATTACTCAATATCGTTTAGTTATAAATTGTAT
This sequence comes from Bacteroidales bacterium, assembly GCA_043743775.1. Classification (GTDB taxonomy): domain Bacteria; phylum Bacteroidota; class Bacteroidia; order Bacteroidales; family Tenuifilaceae; genus UBA8529. The sequence goes on from JAYTVX010000354.1 coordinate 5,028, forward strand.
AAAAGATTACCTCCCCTTGCCCCTCCTTAAAGAAAGGAGGGGATTCATAACCCATCCGATGAACTTCTAGATAAAACATAAAATCCGGTTTCAGAATTATTATTTGATTTCATTCATTCAAACTGCTAACACCGATTCGCTTTCATTACTATTATTTTAGTTCACTTTCCCGACTAAAGTACGGTACAGGCAGTTCCTAAAATAATAATGAAAGTCGATCGGCATTAAACCAATTTTCAAGTTTATAAAATTGCATCCGTATGAACGAAAATTGGTTTAACTTGTATCTTAGTTTAATCCTAAAGAATGGAGTCACAATTCTATATTAAAACCGATTCGAATAGCGTTGAATGCCAGCTTTGCCCCCATAGCTGCAAAATAAAAAGCGGTAGGTTAGGAATTTGCAACACTCGGTTAAATCGAAATGGGACTTTGGAAACGGTTCAATGGGGGGTTATTGCATCATCATCACTCGATCCGATTGAGAAAAAGCCTTTGTATCACTTCTTCCCAGGTAAACACGTTTATTCTATTGGCGGATATGGGTGCAATCTCAATTGTGTGTTCTGCCAGAACAGTGAGATATCACAATTTGTGCCCCAAAATATCGATACCTTAAGAATTGTACCTCCTAAAGAAATTGCTTTAAAAGCCAAAATCTATCCTAATAATATTGGTGTAGCCTTTACTTATAACGAGCCTACAATCTCGTTCGAATACATGCTCGAAACGGCAAAACTCATCAAGGAAGAAGCAATGATGAATATTATGGTATCGAATGGATTTATCAACCCCAAACCGCTTTATATTCTGCTTGAGCATATCGATGCATTCAATATCGATCTAAAAGCTTTTACCGATAATTTTTACCGGAAGCAAACAGGAGGAAGGCTTGATCCTGTATTGAAAACGCTGAAAGCAATTCGAAGCAGCGGGAAACACCTTGAAGTAACCTTTTTAGTAATCCCTAATTTAAACGATAACGAGGAGGATGCAAAAGCTATGTTTGATTGGATTGCCAAGGAGTTGGGTGAACAAACAGTACTACATTTAAGTCGCTACCATCCTTCTTACCTGCTAAACAATCCCCCTACCCCACATGATACATTGTTGAGATTTTATCAACTCGCAAAGGATAAACTCCAATTTGTTTATCTCGGTAATATCCATACCGATGTTAATGGGCATAATACGATCTGTCCGAAATGTAGTAGTATATTGATCAAAAGGGATGGATTTTTTTCTAAAACACTTGGCGTGGATCCTTTAGGGAATTGTGAAAAATGTGGGTTTGGACCAATCGTGAGGATGAGCTAATGATTTGCTGCTAAGAATTGCAGATTTGAGGTAGCGCCTCCACCTTTTAACTTAGATGACTGAGGTTATGCATGATAAATACGCCGGAACGATTTACCATAATAATAAACTCAAATAAATTCTACTTTACAGATTAGAATATTCCATGAAAAATCAACCCATTTACCCCATGCCCTAAAGGGAGTGGGTTGATTTTTCTGCTTTCTCTCTTTAGAGTTAGGGGTAAAAAAACAGAAAAATCTTATAGTAAACTTAATCTGTTAAAGAAGAATTAATTAACAAATAATGTTGTTTAATATAGGCCATGAGAAACGAACAATTGATCAGAAAATCAGCAGTTGCAGGAATGTTCTACCCTGCAAATCCGGATAAATTAAGAGAAACAATTGCTGAATTAATTAAGAGTGAAAAGAGTAAAATAAAAACTGAGTTAGCAAATCACGAAATCATAGGAGGTGTAGTACCCCATGCTGGATACATCTACTCAGGTTACGAAGCCATTCACTTTTTCGAATTGATTCGACTATCGGGGAAAGAGTTTGATACTATTGTTATTCTTAATCCCGACCATCAGGGATATAGCCCTACTTTTGCCACATCACCTCACGATAAATGGGAAACACCTCTCGGCTATTTGCCAATGGATAAAGAGATGGCAGAATATTTTCCAAAAAGTGAAATTGCACATCGAAATGAGCATGCAGCTGAGGTTATGCTACCATTTATTCAAGTCTTTTTTGGGGATCAGGTTAAAATCCTTCCTATTTCCATCGGAAATCCAACCCCCGATACCGCAAAAAAATTGGCTCACGATATCTTCGATGCTGCAAAGGAAACAGGTCGTAAAGTGCTGATAATCGCATCGTCAGATTTTTCACACTATGTAACACCCGAGGATGGTATTAAACTTGATGATCTGGTCCTTGAAAAAATCGAAAAATTGGATATTGATGGAGTTTTTCAGGCAATAAGAAAACTTGGCATTTCGGTTTGCGGGTATGGTCCGATAATGACACTCATGGAGTATTCTCTCCTTTGCTCTAAAACGCTAAAGGTTGAGATCGCTGCAAGAGGGAATTCAGGCAAGCACTCCCCATCCAGATCAGTGGTCGATTATGTTACAATTATCTTCTCGAGCTAATAGTTGATGACAATATCCTTTAAGCTACGCTTAGGGACATGATGAACCTGATCCTCATCGCGCCAATACTTAATATCCCCATTGGCAGGTAAGGGTTCAATAACAACGTTTTCAACGGGAACACCTAATGCAAGAACTAGGACAACCTCAAGATGCCCGGGTAGATTTAAAATCTCAACAAGTTCTTTACGCTTAATCGTATAAATCATACAACCCCCAAATCCCTTCTCAGTAGCAGCAAGCAGAATGGTTTGTGCAGCAATTCCTTGGTCGTGAACCAGATTTTTGCCAACCATGCTATCCTCAATCATCACTATGTACCCCGATGGCCTCTCGCCTTCCATAGGTCCATCCCAATCCTTTAGGTAGCCAGCCCAAGAAAGAGTTGGAAATATCTTAGCGTTTAAGGTTGAATCCGCTGAGATAAAGTATTTGAGGGTCTGTAAATTTCGACCCGAAGGTGCATTTCGAGCTAGATCAACGAATTCCAATAAAGTTTCTTTACGAATCGCCTTTAATTGATCAAAGCGGCGGTAACTACGATTTTTTAATACTAAATCTTTTAGCATAGCAGAGAATTGCATTAAAGGAAAGATTGCCTATTGAGATAAGTTTAACCACAAAGAGCCCGAAGTACTTCACTATACACACAAAGTGTTTATGATTACAATAACTTTGTGCTCCTTAGTGCTTCCTTTGAGTACCTAGTGGTTATAATCTCTTTAACTTTTGAGAAAACCTCAATAAATTATAAACTATTTCAAACGCTTTTCGATAACGTTCCAATCAAGAACATTCCAAAATGTTTGGATGTAATCAGGTCTTCTATTCTGATAATCGAGATAGTAAGCATGCTCCCATACATCGCAGGTAATAAGCGGGGTAAGATTATTCTTCAAGGGATTACCTGCATTCGATTCTTGTTTAATCTCAAGGTGACCTGCTGAATCGATAACCAGCCATGCCCAGCCAGAGCCAAAAAGAGTTGCCGCTGCTTTATTAAACTTCTCCTTAAATTCCGATAGGGAACCAAAATCCTTAACAATCATATCGGCAAGTTGACCCGAAGGTTCCATCTTTGGTTTAGGTGAAAATGAGTTGAAGTAGAAAGTATGATTCCATATCTGAGCACCATTATTAAAAATTCCGCCATCGGCCTCATGAATAATAGTTTCCAAATCGGAATTCTCGAATTTTGTTCCAACAATAAGATTGTTCAAGTTATTCACATATGCCTGATGATGTTTACCATAGTGAAACTCTAAAGTTTGTTTTGATATTACCGGAGCTAAAGCATCCAGCTCATACGGTAATTTTGGAAGTTCATGTTTCATAGCTATACCATTTTTAATAAGATAACATTCTGTCCCTAGTTTTGTTTAGCACAAAAGTAATAGTTTACGATAATTTAATACCCATAACGATTACATCGTCGGTTTGATTCTCAACCCCTTTCCATTTATCAAATTCATTCCAAACAAGATTTTTCTGTTTATCAAAGGGTAGTATTGAAGCCTTAGTTAATAGGTTTCGAAATGTAGTATAACCAAACTTTTTATTCAATGGACCTCCAAACTGGTCGGAATAACCATCGGAAAAGAGGTAGATTGTATCCCCCGGATTGATTACAATATGATGCTCGTAAAAATCATCCATACGTTGGTAGAATGCTACAGGCATTCTATCGGGCTTGAGTTCAACAATATTCCCCTGAACGGATACCTTTTCACTTGCAGGAGGTGGTGTAGCCGTTGCTAAAATCAACGATAAATTTGAACCGGAATAAACTAAATGATGATTTTGTGGATTATACATACAAAGTGCTATATCCATACCATCCTGACTGTCTTCATCAAGTCCAGTTTGATTTAGAGCTTTAATAATCATCTCACGTAAACTCCAAAGCATCCTTGCAGGCGATGCGCATTCAGAACGTGAAACAAGTTCGTTTAGCAAAGATACTCCTAACATGCTCATAAAACCTCCTGGAACTCCATGCCCAGTGCAATCACCAACAGCAAAAAATGTTAAATGCTCGTACTGAGCAACCCAGTAAAAATCGCCCCCCACCGACTCACGGGGTTGAAATAGTAGGAAATACTCCCCTAGAAGGATTTCGAGTGCTTTATCGGATGGTAAAAGAGCTTGCTGAATTTTTCGTGCGTAATCGATTGACTCACCAAGGTCGGTTAGCATCGTCATAATCTTATCGCGTTGATGGATAACTAAATTCTTCTGAATTTCAAGTTCATCACGCTGAAAGGTCAGCTCACTTTTCTGTCTTTCCATATCGAGCCTTTGAAAAGCTAGTATATCGTTATTCCTTTGCTTTTGCCGAAAATCAATAAAAAACAGTATTGATACGGAGAGTGTTATAGCGAATGCTAGAATAAAAATATTTGCAATCGTAGTTTGTTTTCGTGATTTTCCCTGAGCCAATGCTAAATTTTGATCCTGTTCCAGTTTCTGCTTTTGCATTAACTTATCGAACTCTGCTTGCATCTGAATTTTGTAGATCTCCTTTGATTTCTCGATGCTACTTAAACTATCACGAAAGACGATAAACATCTTATAAGAGCTAAACGCTTGAACCGTTTTTCCTGTTTCCTCATACATCCTTGCCAAACTCTCATATCCTTGCTTTACGAGCTCAAGTGCTCCAACTTGCTTAGCATTATTAATCCCTAATAAACAGTACGTAATTGCCTTATCCTTAGCTCCGAGCTCAAACTGAGTTAATCCAATTTGAATCAGGTAACTCGCCATACCTTTGGGATCATCTATTGACTTATAAATTTTATCTGCCTCGTTTAGTACTTCAATAGATTTTATAGGGTTTTTCATTTTCCTATAAAGTTTCCCCTTATTCACATACAAACTAGCCAAACTCGCGTAATCCGAAAGTTTTTTTTTAAATTCTTCTGCTTTGCTATATGATTCGAGGGCTCTTTCATAATTACCTTGTTCTTGGTATATATCCCCTAAATTTAAAAATGAATATGACATTCCTAGTTTATCCCCCTGAGTTTGTTTCAACTTAAGTGATTCGTAATGATACTTAAGCGCCATCGGGTAATCGTCCGATTGTTGATAAACCAAACCTATGTTATTATAGATAAATCCAGCTCCCTTTAGATCGTTTAATTCTTCCTTAATCTTGAGTGTCTTAAAAAAGAATTCTAGTGCTTTTGTATAATCCCCCTGATTCCAAAAAACAACTCCAATGTTATTTAAAGTTGTTGATTGAGTCGTCCTGTCACCAATCTCTTCGCTTATTGATAGTGAAAGAAAATTATACTCAAGTGCCTTAGCGTAAATTCCTCTAGCACTGTATAGTATTCCAAGGTTGCTGATAGTTCCAGCTACCCCCTTTTTGTCGTTAATCTTTTGTCTTAACTTTAACGCTTTTCCATAATAATATTCTGCGCTATCATTATTATCAATATCCTTAAAAGCGTTACCTATTCTATTAAGAACACTTCCTACTTCAAATTCATTTCGGGTATCAATAAATAAGTTTAATGATTTTTTATATGTTAAGATGGAAGAGTCTTTTTTTCCATTGATTGCATAGATCTGCGCAATAAGTGATAATGATTCTGCTTTACCTTTGGTATAACCTATCTTATTGGAAAGTTCAAACGCAAACCTCGATAATCGTAACGATTCAGGAACTTTATTGCTAATCAAAGCATTTTTTGCGCTCCGAAGATTTGTGTTTATTGCAGAAGTATCAGAAAGGGATAAAGATTCACCATAGACCTTAGTAAGGGATAAAACTACTATTGTAGTTGTAACAAAAAAATATTTTACCAGTTTATAATAAAGCATTATCGATAGGTCTAATTCCAACCAATTATACAAAATCTAACGGTAAAAAAACGGCAAAAACCTTAAATTATTTTAAAATCTATTATTATGATATCCTGTATATCAATTACTCTTGAAAACTAAAGTATTTAATCAGGAAAAATATTGGTATTCGATTAATTACTACAAACTGTAATTCAGTCAATTAAAGTGATGTAAAAAATTAATGATGATGAACATGCTTCACTAATTCTTTCTTATGAGAATGAATCTCAACTCCAAAAAAGTAGTATTTTAAAATCCAAATCTCAACAAACCACTTGTCATCAAGAGAATCAATACGATCAACCATATAACTACTCCTTCCAAAATATGTTTTCTGCTCTCTCATCCGACTATCCTATAAGTGATTACTTATATATTAAAAACAAATAAAATTATTAAATGTTTTGGGGATTTGCATGAACTGACAGAGAAATACCACCAACAAAAATAAAACAGTGTTCAAATCAGCCTATAGATTGATGAAAATATCATTATTCAACTTTGGGATCAAGTTAAGCTTGTACGCTCTTGTGTAAAGTTCATTTATAGCGTGGCGCCCATTTTCACCTAAATCCACCGAATATTTATTAACATAAAGCTGAATGTGCTTATACATTACATCCTCCTCCATCGATTGAGCGTATTGCCGAACGTAAGGATATGACTCTTTGGGATGAGCAAAAGCATACTCAACGCTTTGCTTCATGAGCCCATTAATCTGATCTTTAATTTGATCGGGAAGGTTACGTTTAATAGCAATACCCCCTAAGGGTAAAGGTAGTTTTGTTTGCGATTCCCAGAACTCACCAAGATCGATAATTTTTTTCAGCCCCTTCTTCTCGTATGTAAACCGATTCTCGTGAATTATAACTCCAGCATCTACTTCATTCGAAAGGATCGCCTCCTCGATATCAGAAAAAAGATACACCCTTTTATTGCTTGCATCAGGAAATGCTATTGAGAATAGCATGTTTGCGGTAGTTTCCAAACCGGGAATAGCAATTTTTACTTGTTTAACCTCCTCTGGATGAATTATTCTACGGCTAATTACCAATGGTCCAACACCACTTCCCAAAGCGCTACCCGAGTTCAGCAGCTGATAATTCTCCGATACTGATGCAAAAGCATTAAAGCTAATCTTTGTAATATCAGCAACCCCTTCAAAAGCCAACCGATTGAGTTCATCGATATCGGCAAGTTGGATATCAAACGAAAAACCCTTTGTATCGATTTTACCATTCACTAAGGCATCGAACATGAATGTATCGTTTGGACAGGTAGAGAAGCAAAGTTTTAATTTCATTGATTCAAGTATTTTTTCTTAATTCGGGAATTGAAAAATTTGCAATTTCAATACATCTTAATTTTTCTATACAAAGATAATTATTGAACTCTTTTAACATTCCCGCGAAAGCGGGAATCCAGAAATAAACTACCTCGCAGCAGAGCTGTCGAGGTATTATATGAAAATATTTATCAATCGCAGCAAAACTGTGGGGAACCGAGTTTGCGAGTTCGCCGAAGGCAATATTACCCTAAAGATCCCTCGACTAAGCTCGGGATCAGTTCAACTAAATAATTTTGTTTCACAAAATTAAAGTTTCACTTATTTAAATCAAAATAGATTCCCTCCATCGCAGGAATGAAAAATAGTCATAGAAATTAGAATCACCTTAATGGTAGACTTTCAATAAAACTATTTACCTCAATATTTAGATTATCAATAGCCTTAGCGATCTCCCATTTCGACTTGTCGCGTGGTTCGACCATATTTGAAATGGCCCGATAACAGATGAATCGAATGCCCAATAATTTACAGACATAAAACACCGAAGCACTCTCCATTGTTTCAATATCTGCATTCCAGCGTTTATAAATTCTATCAATAACATCCGCTGAACCGCTTGCCGTTGATAGAGTTATCCCCTTTACTAATGGTACTTTAAACTTTGGAAAATTAAAGTTTATCCAAGGATTTAATAGTACTTCATCTTGAGATGGCAAAAGGTTGGCTGAAGTTCTCAATTCCGATAATGACTTGAATGTTCCCCGATCATCAATTCCATAATCCCCAAAAGAATCCTCTTTAACACAAACAACCGTTCCTACTGGAATATTGGCCTTAAACGAACCTGCAATACCAATATTGATGACCAAGTCATACCCCTGGACAAACCTTGTTAATGCAAATGCGGTTGGAACTGCACCAATTCCAGATACCAAAACATCAATATCATGATTAAATGGAGCATTAACCTTTACCGGAAACCCACCGTTTGGATCTAAATCTTTTGTAAAGCGGTTTTCGGTTGCAGTAGCCGAGATTATTAGTATTCTCAAATTTTTAGGATTAATTAATAATATATTTCGCCTCCGAAAGATATAGTTTTTTAACTTTATACCGTATCAATAATCATTTTGTTATGCCAATTGCTTACATCACCCGAAGAGAGAGATTTAATGCAGCTCACAGATTATTCAGAAAAGAGCTATCCGATGAGGAGAATTTTCAAATTTACGGTAAATGCTCCCACCCAAATTGGCACGGACATAACTTTGAGCTATTCGTTACCGTAAAGGGTGAAATTGATAGTAAGATCGGTTATGTTACCAACTTAACGAATATCAGCAAACTGATAAAGGAACTTGTGATTGAAAAGATTGACCATAGAAACATTAATCTTGATGTTGATTTTATGCAGGGGAAAATTGCCTCGACCGAAAACCTTGCTCTGGCTGTATGGGAGGTGCTAATAAAACCTATTGAGGATTTAGGCGTAAAACTGCATTGCATTAAAATTCAGGAAACCGAGAATAATTTTGTGGAGTACTTTGGCGAGTAGAATAAAAAAATGAAAAATAGCATTATAATTTCTCATTTATGATTTTTGCTTTATTACCTAAATAAAAAATCTACTTACTTTGCATCAGAATATAAAAAATATAAGCATGGAAATAATTGACGACGATGATTTTGAAAATGAAAATGGAGGTTATTCCAAAACTGAAAGATGGAATCAAACAACAACAAATAAATTAGCTGAACACTATAAGGCCATACTTGAAATTCTTGGGGAGGATGTTAATCGTGAAGGACTTCTAAAAACACCGCTTCGTGTTTCAAAATCAATTCAATTCCTAACTCACGGAAACCATATTGATCCTCATGCGATATTAAGCACAACAAGGTTCAAAGAGGATTACCCTCAAATGGTACTGGTAAAGGATATTGATTTATACTCGATGTGTGAACACCACATGATTCCATTCTACGGAAAGGCACATGTGGCCTACATTCCGAATGGTTATATTACTGGGTTAAGTAAAATTGCCCGTGTTGTTGAGGCCTATTCACGTAGGTTGCAGGTTCAAGAGCGACTTACTATGCAAATTAGGGATTGCATCCAAGAAACGCTAAACCCAATTGGTGTTGCAGTAGTAATTGAGGCAGCGCATATGTGCATGCAGATGCGTGGTGTTCAGAAGCAAAACTCCGTTACTACCACCTCTGCGTTTACAGGTATCTTCCTATCCGATATTAAAACCCGTGAAGAGTTTATCCATTTGATCGGAATGAAGCTTCACTAAGATTGCTTTCCCTTTTTTAACACAGAGTTCAAAAAGAAATCATAGAGCACACAAAAAATGAGGAGAGCCCCAGCGAATGCTGGAGCTCTCCTCATTTAATTTTCTATGCGTCCTCTGTATCTCCGTATTTAATATTTTATTGTTTTATAAACTTCCTTACAAACTGACCCTTCTTGGTACTTCCCTTGATGATATAGATACCACCCTCCATATGCTGAACGGGTAGGCTATACCTAGCCTGAGATGGGGTAAAGCTACCTACCACCCTACCGGTTATATCAAAGATCATCAGCTTATCTATGCTGTTTTCGCACTCAATAATCAGGTAATCACGGGCTGGGTTGGGGTAAACATCAACCAAATTGCTAATATCCAATGGATGATCGTTTGTAAGTATTGATGTTTGGTATGATGCTACCTGATAGATCTGATTTTTATTACTATTCTGCACAAATGCAACCAACTTTGCATTAATAAACTCGGCAGGATTATCAACGTTAAGAGGTATTGTATAACCTGCAACTTGTCCGTTTAGCCAACCGTTAGTAGATAGCAATGAACCACCTGGGTTTGGGATAAACCTACGAAGAACATTATAGTAGTATACGCCTCCTGTTTGAATACTATCCTTAACCAATGCGATATATAAAACAAGATTCTCGCCAGTTAAATCCTTTAATGCCTTTAGCTCTAGTACAACATTACCAAAGGAAGCATAAAGAGTATCAAAGGCAATTTTTGGATCCTTTAGGGTTTCGGCATCTATTTTCGTTTCGAATTCCGTCTTACTATTTGCATTTATTAATGTAGCAGAGGTAACCCCATTGGAGAATACGCTAGGAATATCGCTTACCCCATAGTAGAACATCCTTGATGATGGACCTGCTGTGTAATCGTTGAAAAGTGTAGCTCCTGAATGATAATGTATCGAAATAATATCTTCTTTTTTTCTCTTTTCAAGGTTTTTCATGTAGCTATTGCTAGCCACACATGAAGTTAATTCTGAATTTGTAAAATATTCAGTCAAAACATTTTGTTGCCTATCACCAATCCATACATCGTCAAATGCAAAACCATTATAGGGTTTAATATTTCTTCCTTCGTTTGCATAAACTATTCTGAACTTAACATTAGTTAAACCCTTCAGGGTATCAAGGTTATAACGTGCAGTTTTCCATCCTGTCTGAGCATCGGGACTACTCCATCCATAATCTTGACCTCCAGGTTTACTACTAATATTACCCGGATCGTACCAGTTTGCTCCTTTTCCAACTGCTCCTACATTATTTTCTTTACTTCCGGTTTTCCATGTCTGACCACCATCAGTAGAATACTGAAGAACAGCACCATCACGACCAGGTTCAGGTGCTGACCAAATATTCAGTTTAATCATAGGTTTCTCAAGTCCTCTAAAATCAAAACATGGACTTATAACCTGAGAGTTTTCAGGTTTTTGGTTATTCAACCCAACATTTGTATACCAAGCTTTTGAACCTGATTCTGCTACTGTAAATATAGTACCTGATGGAGTACCCAAAGTCCATTTTGTTTTGATAGTATCATTATCGATACTCCTTGCAAACCAATTCTCTGTTCCCGTTTCAAAGTCATTATAGTACGTGTGAGGAAGAACATTAAATTTAATATGCGGCTGAATAGAAATTGTTTTTTTTATTTCATCAGTGCATCCTTCGTTCGTTTCAATAGCAAGTGTTATCTCTTTCTCGCCTAATTCAAATTTTCGTATGATAGTGTCTATCCTCGTTGAAGTTTGAACATTATTCAATTTCCAAATTGCAGTTTTTATTGTTCCGTCAGTGGTACTATTTGTAAATGTAACTAAGTCGCCAAAACATTCATTATTCCACATGAAATCAGCCTTCGGGCTAACACCTATTGATACTGGCAATACAGGTGTTGTGGACTTACAATTCTTATTAGTTATAGCTGTTAATGTAACATTTTTCACCCCAGTAAATTTGTACTTAATAATCGTGTCCTTAGCCGTTGATGTTATTCCATCAGCAAAATTCCATGCATATTTTGGATCGGATAAAGCAGGTTCAACCGTATTATTAATAAAACTAACGGCTGAATTTACGCTAGGACATGAAGCAGAAATTGAGAATGCAGCATAGGCGACTGGATTTACCTCAATCGTTTTTTTAATGGAATCGGAGCAACCTCCATTTGTTGTAAATTGATATTTTATTTCATATAAGCCCACATTCGCTTTTTCTGGAGTAAATGTAGCATAAAGGGGATTAGAAATAAATGCATCGGGATTTCCTAAATTTCCTTTAATTGAGTATGTTCTTATTCCATCTAATTGCCTATTAACTCCATTTATTTTAACTTGATCTTCGTTCTTACAAAAAGAGCTTTTTAAATCCATAGTAATAGGTCCAATAGAATCAATGAATACAACTTTCATTACTTTGTAGGGAGTACCATTTACACTGTAGCTGAATTTGACGGTATCTTTACCGCTTCTAGCATCTTTTAAACTATAGGTAGCTTTATTCCCATTAATAGGGATTAATCCTCTTCCCTTAGTATTTGTAAACACACCAACGTAATCAATTCCACCAGCTTTAGGATAGCAATCAATATCATAAGTAATATCTTTATAACAGTAATTATTTTTATCTAAACCCCCAATAGGAAAATCGGCTTTATACACCTTGATCACTTTGGGTAAACTACTTGTGCAACCCTTAGTATCTGTAAAGCTATAGGTTATTGGTATTGATATATCAGGTCTAGCTAAATTTGGATAAAATTTACCTAGTGAAACTCCTTCTCCAGAGAATGTTCCTTCAGGGGAGTGATTTCCGACAAGGGTAATTGGAGCCTCCTCAAAGTTATAATTATCTCTAACTGTAAAGTCAACTACCGGTAATGAGTTTACTCTTGTAGTCTTTGTTAAAGTAGGTGAAATACATCCATTGTCAGAATCGTAGTAAAATTTTATATCAAAATCCTGATCCAATGGAGCAAGGGATGGATCGATCTTAGCCTTATTATTGGGTAATGTTGAAAAACCAGTTGTTGGTCCTTCAAAATGCCCTGTTCCACTTCCTGTTACGGAGAATATGTTCTCTGCCTCCAATTGTATTATATTACTGTTACTACAGTAATTTGCATTTAAACTAGTAAAGTCCAATAATGTACTAATGGAGTCTATTGTAAAATATCTACTTATTTTACGTGGAGAACCACTAACGACATCAGTATAATTATATATTAACTCATAGTTTGCAGCTTTCATTTCCTTTGGGTTAAGCTCAAAATGAGTTTTATCAATTGTGGTTGTAAAACTTGAAGCTGGGTTAAGCGTAAAACTTTCGCCAGAGGTGCTTCCAACTCCAATTACTGTTATAATATCTGAAGTTGCAGCACTACTATTTTTACAGTATCTTGAATCGAATCCACTAAAAGAACCAGTATTGCTTGTAACATTTATTTCGAAATCGCTAGTATTAGTACATCCTTTTGCATTTGTTAGTGTATAAGTTATCAATTCTGTAACAACCGTATTTTCAATACCAACCAATGCAGGATAAAAATAACCATCTGTCCCAACACCATCACCTTCAAATTTATATGTTCCTATAAGTGAAGCGGGAGTGACATTGAGCGTTAGTTTATATCTTGGATCATTTACAGCAAAATTTAACGATGGTAGTACAAAATTGATTGCTGGTTTAAGATTTTCCTTGATTTCGGCTTTCTCTAATGGATTAATTATTGCAGAATTATACGCATCGGTTAGACTCGTAATCTTATATTCTCCTTTTGTTGTATTAATAACATAGCTATTAGTTGTTGATGAAGCCGGTGCTTGAGCTACACCATCTTTTGTGTAGGTAAAATTAAATGGTTGTGTACCCGTAAAAGTAAAAGTAATTGGTAAAGTCCCTGATCCTTCACATCTCTCAGCAAATCCAGTAATTGTGTATGTAGGCTTTGTGTCTATTGTTATTGAAGTTCCCGATGAAAGGGTAGCTGCTGTAGCTGCAGCACTTAGATTTCCTGCAGGATCTTTAAGTATAATATTAACGGGTAAAGTTGAAACTGCGTCACGATTAAGATCTGATACCTGAACGGTATAATTAACCGTATAGCTGTTATCGTTCATATTAATAAGCGACAAGGCAACTCCATTAATTAATACTGTTTGCCCTACAAGGAGTTTACTATCCACAGCATTCGCTACATTAATAGAAACAGTTACCAAACTACCGGTTTTATAAACCCCACCCGGAACTGTAACCGATGAAATAATTGGAACTTGAGAATCCACAATTACTTTTGATCCATTGGTCGTTGCATTTCCTCCTAAACCAACGTTATCGGACAGGTCGGCATATGTTATACTGAATGGTAATAACCCTTGATTCTCAGCTGCTCCAATTGCACGTGTGGCTGTCCATACGGTTGGCCCTCCTGTTATTGATGTTGCTGCAATTCCATTTATAGTAACCGTTGGTATCTTAATATTCTCCGATGCAGTAAACTGAAGAGTTATAAGATCGCTCTGCTTTGCATAGGCTGGGTCAGCATTATTTGAAGCAACATTAACAGATGTAAGTGATGGAGTAACTTTATCGAATAAAACTGAACTTGAATTGGTTGTGCCAGTTACCTGTGTACCTGAATTACCTGCATAATCCTTAAAATCAATTGTAAATGTTACAATTCCACTATTGTCGCTACTAACCATGGTGTACTCTGCTTTCCAAATATTACCGCTAACATTCGTCAACATTGGATTTTTTGTTCCATTAAATTTTACTACAACATTTTCAATTGGTTCTAATGATGTAAAATCTAAAGCAACGATATCACCAACCTTTGCCCTTGAAGTAGTAGCGTTATTTGATATAATGGTTACAGGATT
>JAYTVX010000355.1:0-1565 GCA_043743775.1 Bacteroidales bacterium
ATCGATTGGAGAATTATCCTCAAACCACTGAGCATTAGCACTGATTATTTCAGTCCTCTTTGTGGCTTCAATATCCTTGAAGTTCACAACCGATTCCCATGTAGCCTTATATCCTAGTGGATCGCCATAGGTTTCGATAAATCCATTGGTAAAATCAACGTTTGAGGTTAGATCGCCAACCCAAAGAACGCTGTACTCATCAAATTTCTTTAAATCCCCCGTTTTGTAATATTCGATAAGGGTTTCGATGCTCTTCTTCTGGGTTTCATTTTCGGCAACGTCGGCTGCTTTCTCGAGCCAATATACTATCTTCTCGATTGCTGGTCCATACATACCGTCAATCTTCCATACTCTCTCTACAATCTTCCCGTTCTCTTTTACCAACTTAGAATTTAGTCCGTACGAAACTGAAGTTTGATCCTTTGGATCACGTAGTGAAGCATAGTAATTCTCGGCCTCCACTTGGGTTAAGCCATCATAGAAATTACATGCTGATGTTGCAATCATATCAATCCCAGAACCCTGGTTTACCCTCTTAGATGCTACATTAGGATCAAAAATAATTGGAGTAAGGGTTGATAAAAGTTGATCTTTGGCTCTGAACTCTTTTGGAAAGAGCTCAACAGAAGTATTACTGACAAGCTGATTAAAATACTCTTGTGAGAATTGTGGTAAAAATTTATCGGTTGAATAGTGATGGTGAATCCCATTCGAAAACCAGACTCTTTTTAGATACACCATAAACTGCTCCCATTCTGGGGTTTTACGATCGCCCGTATAACCTTTATAGATCGCCTCAAGAGTTCTACGAATCGCTAAATTATACTTAAAATTTTGATCACAGAAGATATCTCTTCCACTTATTGCCGCTTGGCTTAAATAGTAGACAAGAATTCTTTGTTTTGGAGTTAACGAATCAAAACTAGGAACCTGATAGCGCATCACTTTGATATCAGCAAATTGATCGATCTTCCATTTAAAGGGAGTTTCCTCTTTCAGTTTTTCCTTACAGCCAGATAATCCAAATCCGGCAATTGTTAACGATAGAATAACCATAGCGAAGTATCTCATTTCATTAAACTAATTAAGTTATTAATAGTTGATTATTAAAATATTACATAATAAAATACCCGTCAATAAAAAGACAATCATTCGACTAATAGGTTTAATACCAATTAGTCCGTAAACTTAACAAAAAGGAAAATATTTTAACCAAAATTAGTCGTGAGAAAAAATTCTCAACCGAATGTCATTTGAGAAATTTGATATTTACTTACTGATGCTATGATGTTTGATACAACAAATCGATTAAAAAGTAATTGAATTTGAAATTCTTTTTATAAGAGATGCTTACAACTTAAGTTCTTCTAAATCGAGGTTAATCCCAACGAAATCCTTTCTTCGCTTCACTACCAATGACTAACTTGGATTTAATATGAACTCAATGTAATAATCTGATAATATATTAATTAATTCAAGTTGCTAGTTAAGATGAAATCATTATAGTTGTTAAAAAGTTCTTTGTCTTGTTGATATAAAGCCTTGTAGATATTAGCTTTAAAGAA
>JAYTVX010000356.1:0-1928 GCA_043743775.1 Bacteroidales bacterium
AGACTCGAACTCGCGACCCTAACCTTGGCAAGGTTATGCTCTACCAACTGAGCTACTTTCGCTTTTTGTTTTGGTGATGCAAAAATATACCATTTATTAATATCTCCAAAATATCTACCCTAAAAAATCAATGTTTTTTACTTAATTTGTTAATACACCTAAGAATGGGGGGGGACGGAATGATGGAATAATGGAATAGTGGGCTTAACTCACTCCTTTTCTTCCAATATTCCATCATTCCAAAGGAATAAAACTCCTGATTCAAGTAATTCTTACCCTTTAAATTCTACAAAACAATATTCCCATGTTTGCGCTGGGGAGGTTGTTGACTTTTATTCCTTGTCATTTCTAATGCTTGAATCAGCTTATACCTTGTTTGTTTTGGGTAAATAACCTCATCGATATACCCTAATTCAGCTGCTTTGTATGGATTGGCGAGGGTTTCGCTATACTCATCAATTTTAGCCTGTCGCTCCTCTTCGTTCGAAAGATTATTCCTGAAAATAATATTCACAGCTCCCTCTGCTCCCATCACGGCAATTTCAGCAGTTGGGTAGGCGAAGTTTACATCGGCACCAATATGCTTGCTCGACATCACGCAGTAAGCTCCACCGTAAGCCTTCCGAGTAATAACAGTTATTTTAGGTACTGTAGCCTCCGAAAAAGCGTATAATAGTTTTGCTCCATGCTTAATAATTCCGTTCGTTTCCTGTGCTAGCCCTGGCAAGAAACCAGGAACATCAACGAATGTAATGAGAGGTATGTTAAACGCATCGCAGAACCGAACAAATCTTGCAGCTTTGATAGAAGAGTCGATATCAAGCACCCCAGCTAAAAACTTAGGCTGATTTGCCACAATACCTACTGATTGACCCGCTAAACGACCAAAACCAACAACAATATTCTTTGCATAGTGAGGTTGAACTTCTAAGAAATTCTTATCGTCGACAACCATCTCAATCAGCTCAACAATGTCATAAGGCTTATTTGGGTCAACGGGAACAAGTGTTTGTAAACTTTCATCCTCTCTACGACTATCATCTGTTGTTGGTACGATAGGAGCCTCCTCCATATTATTTGAGGGCAAAAATCCAATGAGTTCCCGAATAAGCATCATTGCCTGCTCGTCGTTATCGGCAACAAAATGTGCAACTCCACTCTTAGAATTATGAGTTATTGCACCACCCAACTCCTCCTTTGTAACATCCTCGTGGGTAACCGCTTTAATTACTTCGGGACCAGTGACAAACATGTAGCTGGTATCCTTAACCATAACAATAAAATCGGTGAGGGCTGGTGAGTATACTGCTCCCCCTGCACAGGGTCCCATTATACAGGAAATCTGAGGGACAACCCCAGAACTACGAACATTATTGTAGAAAATTTCGGCGTAACCTGCAAGGCTCTGAACCCCTTCCTGAATACGTGCACCACCAGAATCGTTTAAACCGATCAATGGAGCGCCCATTTTCATAGACAATTGCTGCACTTTAATAATCTTATCAGCATTGGCTCTGCTCAAGGTTCCACCAAATACTGTAAAATCAAAAGCAAATACGTAAATTAATCGGCCATCAATCTTTCCATATCCGGTAATTACACCATCTCCAGCTGTTTTTATTTTTTCCATGCCAAACTCACTGGAGCGGTGGGTAACCAACATATCTAGCTCATTGAAGGTACCAGTATCCAGAAATTCAAGTATCCGCTCACGGGCAGTTTGCTTGCCTGCATCGTGCTGTTTTTTAATACGATCAATTCCACCACCCAGTTCGGCTTCTTTAACTTTCTGCTCAAACTGTTTATATTTTTCTTCTAAAGTCTTCATAAATAAATAATGATTATTCGATTTCGACAAGGGGTTGATGTCCACTGATTGTCTCCCCTTCGGCAACAAAAATTCTCTTAACAACACCATCAACTGGTGA
>JAYTVX010000357.1:0-1521 GCA_043743775.1 Bacteroidales bacterium
TCTTTGGGTAGGGTTAGCTGAACTTCTTTGGATTGATTACTCTTATTAAAGACAACGATTACCCTGCTATTAAAATACCCCCGAGCAAAGGTGTAAATATCCTGCTCAACAAGGAGTGTTTTAAAATCACCGTAAATCAAGGCAAGATTATTCTTACGAATATTTACGATCTTTCTTGTAATACCAATGGTAGTTCTCTCATCGCTATTAAGCACATTGAATCTCATTAAGCGTCTATTGTCGGGGTCATTTCCACCGGGAGAACCAAACTCATCACCATAGTAGATAGTAGGAACACCAGGAATCGTCATATTGAAAGCGTTAAGCATACAAAGTTTTTTATAGCCTATTGGGTCACCAACCTCGATATCCCTTGTCCAACCTGCTTTCTTGGCATCTTCATCAAATTTCAATGAACCTCCAGCATAGGATATAAACCTACCCCTATCCTGATTACCAGATATATAACCCATCAGATTATGATTACCAAAATAATCGAGGCTTTCGAGCAACGAAGCATTCAGCTTTGAGAAGGTTACATTGGGCTTAGCAAATGCCGATACAGCATCATCATAAACATTGAAATCGAACTGAGAATCTAACATCCCGCTACCAATGTAACTATTGTTCAATTCACGACTTCCGTATGTTTCACCAATTTGAAAAACAGATTTTTCAGGAGGTAGTTGTTGCTTTATCTTTTGAGTCAACCTACGCCAAAATGGCTCTGGAATATGCTTAGTTGCATCATGACGAAAACCATCAATATCGTACTGTTGAATCCAAAATAATGCAGAATCGGACATTGGTTCGTAAACCTCTGGTTTATCAAGTGCTAATGTTGGTAGAAATACATCGAACCACGTTGTAAGCCTGTACTCATCCCACTTTTCTGTATTCTTTGTACCATCTGGGAGGTAAAGCGAAGTGAACCAATCGGGATGGTTTTTCCATGCCGGATGATCGGTATGAATATGGTGGGCAACATAGTCGAGAATTACATTCATCCCCTTTTTGTGGGCAAGGTTGATCAGCTCATGAAGCTCATCGGAGGTACCAAATCGAGTATCAACTTTAGTAAGAGATGTTGGCCAATATCCGTGATATCCCGAGAATTTTGTTCGTGGATTTTTGTATAAACCCCATGCACCTAATGGATTCTGGGTTATAGGCGAAAGCCAAATAGTATTAATTCCCAATGAATCAAAGTATCCATCCTTTAACTTTTGAGTAACACCAGCAATATCCCCACCAAAGTAATTAGCCTTAGGGAGAATTTCAGGATCATTAACGGGTTTGTTGTTTGATGCATTTCCATCAAAAAATCGATCAACCATTAAAAAGTAAAGAATCTGCGATTGCTTATCGCTCCTCTCCAGCTGTGAAATATGTGTTAGAACATTTCCAAAATCTAAGGGAACCAGAACATCGTTGGAACAACCATACTCGTTGAAAGCCCAAATCCTTATATTCGATCTTTTAATCTCCTTAGCATTCGCCGGTATTTTAATGTGAACCTTG
>JAYTVX010000358.1:0-14614 GCA_043743775.1 Bacteroidales bacterium
GCGAAGCCGAGGGATCTCTAGGGATATATTGCCTTCGGCGAACTCGCAAGCTCGGTTCCCCGCCGCTTGCGGCGATAAGAAAATAATTTCCGTTTAGATGCCTCGACCGCTTGCGGCGAGGTAGTTCATTTCGAGATGTTGCCGGCTTAGCAACTCAAATCTATTTTAATCGATTAAGGAACTGTTTAGTTGTATAATAACAAACAGATTAGGGGTATTAAGCCCTGACCGTGCTATACAATAATGATTGTTTTGTTTGTTTATGGACAGACTCGTTAATATCTATGTCTTCGTGTTAGTGAGTTGGTGTGTAACTGATATTTTAAATCACTTAGAGGCCAAAAGGATTAGGAGTTTTTAAGCCCTGTGAACGGAAGGGGGTACTATGTGGGTAGGGTGGGGTACTAGCTAAGTACCCTACCCTACATCAAAACCGAGCGAACCTATCGAAATGATAGGCAAACGCATCAAAACGATAGGAATGCCTATCGAAGGGATAGGTTAATGCGTCGAAATGACAGGATTTCCTATCGAACTGATAGGCGATCCTATCGAAACGATAGGACGATGCGTCAAAATGACAGGATGTCCTACTGAAGGGATAGACAATCCTATCAAAATGATAGGCGAGTCTATCCCGCGGAGGGGTAAGCGGGTTGATGGGAGAGACTGTAAAGTAGATTGTTTAAACTCGGATATTATTGTCTACGCCTTTCTTCAAAAAAAAATAGAAATTGATTAAGAATTAACCCGCAGCGAGAGATTGGCTTATTCCAAACCTCTTCTATGTTAGTGCGCTTACTTGATCTACGAGATTACCTTAATTCGTTTTAACAGGTAAAGTGAACATAAACTTACTCCCTGTACCCGGTTCGCTCTCAGCCCAAATGGTTCCGCCATGTTTTTCGACAAACTCCTTGCAAAGCATTAGTCCAAGGCCAGTACCCTTCTCGTCGTTGGTTCCTCGTGTGGATAGGTTGGACTCTAGCTTGAAAAGTTTTTGTATCGTTTCGGGGCTCATGCCTGTCCCGTTATCTGCTACAGTAACTATTGCCTCTGAATTTGAAGCTGTAGCCGAAAGATCGATTTTACCATTTATAAAAGTAAACTTAATTGCATTGGAGATCAGGTTCCGGAGAATAGTCTTTAGCATATTCTGATCGACGATGACCGTTATCTGATCGGGAATATTAACGGAAATTTGAATGTTTTTCTTGCTTGCCATTTCTGAAAGAAGTTCATATACTTCTGTAACCTGATTCTGTAAATTAATTTCCCGAGGATTGTACTGTATACCACCCCGCTGCGAATTTGCCCATTCAAGAAGGTTTTCAAGTAGACTGTATGTTTGTGTGGAAACTGTATGCAAGGATTCAGCAAAGAAATCCAATCGAGAATAATCATTTGCTGCGACTCGCTCCATAAGTAATTCGCTAAAACCAATTAGGCTATTAAAAGGATTCTTTAAGTCGTGCGCAATAATGGAGAAGAACTTGTCCTTGGATGCGATGAGTTCATTTAATTGAATCTCGATTTTTTTTCTTTCGGTAACATCTTGGATAGCTCCAAGAAGTTTGGTGGTATGGCCTGCTTTATCTTTAATGGCAGTAAATCTAACTATCACGTGGCGGATCTCGCCATCGGCGCGCACAATTCGATGCTCAACCTGGTTGGAGTAGTAAGGCAAAGTAGATGCTAATGCCTTACTTATTTCCAAGGGGATAATATGCCTTTCTTCTGGGTGAACAAATCGTTGAGTGTACTCGTCAAGGGTTAAATAACCTGCTTGTTCACCCGCTGATGCATCATAAATGGAGTAAAATTGGTCGTCAAATTGAAACAGACTAGCCTGTACATCATATTCCCAAATGTTCATTAGGGATAGCTCCATGGCAAGGGATAGCTGCGATTGACTTTTGCGCAGCGCCTCTTCGGCTAATTTCTGCTCTTCCTGCATATTAATCCGATCTGTAATATCCTCAAATATCCAGATCGATCCCTCATCTATATTTCCTGGATTGATGGCTTTTCCAACAAACCGGCACCAGAACAGCGTGCCATCGCTACGCCTAAGCTGGATGGTTGTATCGTACCGACCACCTTTCGCCAGTAGAGGATAGGCTTCCTTTCCTAACTGTTCGTAAGGTTCGTCAGAAGGGTAAATGGATCGGGTGGACGCCCCCTGAATGTTTTCGATGGGAAGGAGAAGCATTTCTCCAAGCCGATTATTCGCCCATTCGAATACCCTATTACGTACAAATGAAATCCCAAACGTGCTACTTTCTAATATCAACTGATAAACCTTGGTGATTTCCCGAAGATTTTCTTCATCCCTGATTCTATCTGTTATATCTTCGAGCATCCATATTGAACCCTCTTCAGAATTTTCGGGGTTGATGGCCTTTCCTATAAATCGGCACCAGAATAGAGTGCCATCACTACGTTTAAGCTGTAGTGTTGCATCATACCGACTACCTTCTTTTAGTAATGGATATGCTTCTTTCCCTCGCAACTCGTAGGGTTCATCGGAAGGGTAAATAATCCGAGTTGAGACCCCTTTGAGCTTTTCAATGGGAACTTGAAGCATTTCTCCAAGCCGATTGTTTGCCCATTCGCAAATACGATTACGTACAAGGGCAATCCCAAGTGTGCTGTTGTCTAGTATCAGCTGATACATCTTGGTGATTCTACGGAGATTCTCCTCGTCGCTTACTCTATCTGTTATATCCTCGAACATCCAAATTGTTCCCTCGTGCAAATCTTGAGGATTGATTGCCTTGCCGATAAATCGGCACCAGAAAAGTGTACCATCGCTTCGCACCAGCTGAAGGTTGATGTCATACC
This sequence comes from Bacteroidales bacterium, assembly GCA_043743775.1. Classification (GTDB taxonomy): domain Bacteria; phylum Bacteroidota; class Bacteroidia; order Bacteroidales; family Tenuifilaceae; genus UBA8529. Next base: position 2,845 of record JAYTVX010000358.1, read on the forward strand.
GTCCACCTCTTTCCAATAAGGGGTATGCTTCTTCTCCCAATTTCTGGTATACTTCATCGGTAGGATAGATAGTTCGAGTTGAGGCGCCTTTGAGTTTCTCAATGGGAAGAATAAGCATTTCTCCAACCCGGTTATTCGCCCATTCGAATACTCGATCGCGAATTAGCGCAATCCCGATCGTACTATTCTCAAGTATTAGCTGATATATCTTAGTGATTTCCCGAAGGCTCTCCTCGGCCCTTACCCTGTCAGTTATATCTTCAATTAGCCCTACAATTCCAGCCACTCCTCCTTGCCTGTCGGGGTAAATATTTTTCCTAAAAACTACATTATGGTCACTACCATCCCTAAAGCGAACCATCGATTCGTATGTTTGAGTTCTCTTGTTCAGCAAGAGTTCTCGATCTGCTTTTTGATAAACTTCTGCTTTGCTCTTTTCAAAGAGTTTAAATAGCGTTGATCCGATGATTTGTTCCCTCTTCAACCCGGTATACTTCTCGAAAGCGAGATTGCACTCGGTATATTTTAGGTCCTTATCTTTGACAAATATTGGATTGGGGATTGCATCAAGTATTAATCGAAGTTTTTCCTGACTCTCCCGAAGGTTATCCTCTATCTGTTTTCGTTTGCTTAAGTCGTGTACTATTAATCCGAAATTATTTTCTTGACCATTTTCATCAGCTATAGCGGCAATTTCAATATTTGCCCAGAATTGACTCCCATCCTTACGGTAAGCCCATTGTTCGTAGTCAACGGATTTATGAGCCTTTGCGTTATCAAATTGTTCCATAAAAGGAATCTCATTCCCTTTTGTTGGGAATAACTTGTCACAGGTTTGCCCTGTGATTTCAGCAAGAGAATAGCCAAACATCCGCTCTGCTCCGCAGTTGCACCTTATTATCACCCCTTGATTATCTGCAATGATAATTGTATGACCACTCAGCTTGTTTATAAAGGTGCAAATTTGCGTATGTATCAAGCTGTCGGAATCGGAGAAGGATTGACCAGTTCCTGATTCTTCTTTCTTTTCAAGCATAATAATCAAAGTTTAATAATATCGTACAATAGCCTCACACCAAAATCAATGTACTATTAACTTCAATTCCATCATTTAGAACTGCTGTTATGTAATTATATTTTTTGTATTGGCAGTTGAAAATGAAAGGATGAGCCTTTCCCTTCAATCGAATCCACCCAAATCCTTCCACCATGCTTCTCGATAAACTCCTTGCAAATTATTAATCCTAACCCCGTACCCTTCTCGTTGGCTGTGCCTAATGTAGAGGTACTTTTATCAATTTTAAAAAGATTGCTACAAGTCTCTTTACTCATCCCTATTCCGTTATCGGTAATAGCTATTTCAAGTGAGTTTAGCTGTAGGCTTGAACTTATGGCAATGCTACCCCCTGAGTGGGTATATTTTATAGCATTTGAAATTAAATTCCTAAATACTGAATTCATCATGTTCTTATCTGCAAAACAAATGCACTCCTTTGTGATTGAGGATGAAATGTCAATATTCTTCTCCTTTGCTTGATTTTCGAGTAAAGAGAGGTCTTCGGATACCAACTCTTTAAAATCGACTGCTTGGGGATTGAACTCTATTCTGTTGGTTTGTGATTGAGCCCAAATAAGTAAGTTTCCAACAAGATTCGATGCACTATTCGATGCGCTGTTAATGATTTGCAAGACTTCCTCCACTTTCTTTTTATCGTAAATACTGTAGTTTTCAAGAAGAAGTTCAGAGTAATTGGTAATTAAATTAAAAGGATTTTTAAGATCGTGAGCAATTATCGAGAAAAACTTATCTTTTGTTGCGTTCACCTCTTTCAAACTTATTTCGGATTTTATTAACTCATCCTGCTGTTTTCGTTGTTCGGTATAATCGTATGAATGAAAGATAACGGAATTCTTAGTTTTGCAGGATATACGGGCTAAGAACCATTTCGTGGTACTGTTTATTGTAAGTGGATATTCAATAGTAACCAATTGCTTTGTTTTTAAGCACTCTAATATTGATCGATGAAAAAGTAATGCTGTTTCTTGATCGAAAATTTCGAAGACTGTTTTATTCAGAAGTTGATCCTCGGATTTGAATAAAAGTGATTTATTGGTTGGTGCAATATTTATATACTTCCCCTCATTATTATACTCAATTATTAGGCTATCCAATGAGCTGAAAATGGCTTTAAGTTCTTGTTCATTCATTCTGATCTTTAAAATGGCTTTAGAAACTACCCAAATAAGAATACTTATAATAAACGAACAAACTATTAGTAATATAAGTAATGCCTTATCTTGATCGAAATAGGTTGACCAGTTATTTTTAGGTAAAGCACCAAGTAGCCAACTTCCATATGGTAATTCAACCTCTACGCAAACAGGATCATTAGAGAAAATATTTTTATCACCCCAGAAAACAGCACCACTACTTCCCGAACCATTATATCCTCTTAGGGCAAAGATGAGTCCATTTTCAAACTCGTTTAATTTTGCTTCAGCGAGAAGTTGATTCTGATAAATAACAATATCGGTGACACCCCAAAAGGAATCTTTTAATTTTGATGTTTTATCGAAGATAGGAGTGTAGCTTATGAACGCGATTCCCCCTTCAACTAGTTCAACCGGTCCCGCGACGAATGACTTTTGAGTCTTGATGGTTTTTTCTACAATATCTTTACGCTCTGGATGGGAGAGGAGGTTTAGCCCAACGGCTGTTTCATGTCCTTTAATTGGATAGATTGAGCCGATTATACAATCTTTTGATAGTGACATTGTGCTGATTACGCTATCTTTCTTGATCAGCTCTTCGGCGAGATTGTAGAACTCTGAATTAGTGATGGTGGGATGGAGCGAAACGTATGCAGCAACACTCCTTGTGTAGTATATCCTTGAGTATAAAGCTTTTTCTAGTTTGGTTTTTTTAATAATTAGAACCTCGAGAATCCTAGTCCTGATATCTTTCTCCCATAACCCTTTTGTAAAATTAGTGTATTTTATGGTAGCAAATAGAAGACTCACAAAGAAGATTAAAGCAATTGCAAGGGGTACAGATTGCTTCGATAATATTTTTATTTTCAGATTCATCTTTTGGCGATTTTTATTATTAATTCACTTTAAACTCATACTGAAAACTTTGATGGTTTGTTTTGATCTTAAGCATTGCAATCATTCTTTAAGCATTTGGATTCATGGTGAATATTATTTTTTCCTAATTCTTCAACTCCTTAAACAAAATCAGTTCGTCTAACGCAGGTTCTTTCCATTTATATTTTTTGTATTGGCAGCTGAAAATGAAAGGTTGAGCCTTTCCCTTCAATCGAATCCACCCAAATCCTTCCACCATGCTTCTCGATAAACTCCTTACAGATGATTAATCCTAATCCCGTACCCTTTTCGTTGTTTGTCCCCACCGCTGAGGTCGCTTCATTAATTTTAAAAAGCTTGTTTTTTGTCTCTTCGTTCATGCCTGTCCCAGTATCGGTAAATGATATTTCAATAGAATTGCTATAAACCCTCGAGCTGAGGATTATTTTACCTCCAGGGTATGTATACTTAATGGCATTTGAGATTAAGTTTCGGAACACTGAATTCATCATATTTTCATCAATGTTAGCATAGCATTGATCGGATATGTTAGAGGCGATTTGGATGTTTTTGTTGAGTGCTTGAAGTTCTAAAAGTTTGATATTGTCTAATGCAATCTTTTTTAGATAGAGTGTTTTGGGCTCGAAAACAATTTTGCCCGTTTGGGTTCTTGACCACTCAAGCAGGTTTTCGAGTAGTTCATAGGATAGTTTTGAGGCATCATGAATGGTTAGTAGTTGTTTTTTAACCTTTTCCTTATCGTAAATATCGATATTCTCTAGTAGTAATTCAGAGAAGCCAATGATTACATTGAATGGACTTTTTAAGTCATGCCCAATGATGGAGAAGAATTTATCCTTAGTTGCATTCATCTCCCTCAATTGGAACTGAACTTTCTTCATATCAGTGATATCATAACCTACCAGAATAATTTCCCCCGTCTCGGTACTAAAATGCGACCAAAAATGATTTTTTACCCCTTGGGTCGTGTTCAATTCAAGTTCTTTGAATTGCCCATCGGTTGTTTTAAATAGATTAATGAAATTTTTATTAATTGTAGATTTTGTAAGTAGATTTCTGATGTTTCTTTTGTTAATTTGATTCATGTTTGTAAAATCAAAAACTTTATCAACTTCATTATTCCGAAGTTTAAAAATAAAGTGTTTGTCTAATACAGCAATCATTACAGGAACATTCTCGAAAATTGTTCTAAATCTCACTTCGCTCTCTTTTCGCGATTGTTCAGTATCGTTTTTAGTTTGAATAATACTATTGATGCTATTTATGATAAGCTGTAGATCTTTTAAAGTGTAATCTTTTTCTTGAAGAGTTGATCCTGTAGTAACCGATTCGGAAAGTTTTCTGGTGAATATGTCGAAGTTTTTCCTAATCCTGAGGGAGAGCAATCGGGCAGCAATGACAACAAATACTAGAATAGCCATTAGGATCCCAAAACTTAATATTAATTGATTCGCAACCCTAGAGTATAAATTTTTCTTTTCTTGTGAAATTTGATCGTCGATTTCATCAATATATACACCCGCACCAACAAGCCACCCCCAGGCATCAACTCCTTTTATGAATGATATTTTGGGCGCTTCTTTATTGGTGTTAGGTTTTACCCAATAGTATTCGAGAAAACCACCTTTAGAGCTCTTTGCAATTTCAATTTCTTTTTGAATTATTTTAACGCCTTTAAGGTCGGTTAACTCCAAGATATTATCCCCTTCTTTATACTTTTTAGAATTAATAACTACCGCTTGACCATCATAAGTATTCACAAAAATATAATTGTCGTTCCCAAAGCTTATACCCTTAATTTTTTCCTTAACCACTTTTTGTATATCTTTTTCAACATCATCTAAATAATCACCATAGCCAACATACCAATTTAGGGGTTCAAAAATTTTAATATAGGATGTTTTTGGGTAGATCATCGATTTTGCTGTGCCCGGTTTTACCCAATGATCAACTACAAACCCCTCTTTAGATTTTTTAATTACTTCAATTTCATCTTTGATAACCAAATCTCCATTGTCATCCTTAAGATCAATGAGATTTTTTCCTTCAAACTGTGGCGCAACAGGGTAGAGTTCTTCTGTCCCATCCATCGAAACGATAAAATAATACCCTCTACCATTATTAAAGCGAATTGGTCGAAGAGCATCTTTTACTAATTTCTTAATTTGATCCTGAGAGTATTTCCCCTTATTCTCTTCGTATATATTTTTTATTATTAGCCAGGCTTGATTACATTTCTCTTGCAAATCATGCTTCATCTTCTCCTCAAGAAGTTCTTGGGTGAAGTTGATGTAATCAACCACTTTTTCAGTTTCATTTCTGACTAAATTCTTTTGAGATTCTAAAAAGGTTTGACGTGCGTATTGTGACTCTTCTTTAAATTCACGAAACTCCAAAAATGTATAAATACTTCCCATTACAAGAATAGCAAATAAGGTAAAACTGGTGCTAAATACCAAGAAAAAAGTTGAAACATGCCAGTTCTTTATAGTTTTGATGCGTCTCATTTCTTAAATTTTAGAAGTTCCATTTCACAGCAATCGTTGGCATAACTTCGAAATCTCCATCAAAAGTGAAAAAGTTACGGCTGATTTCAACTTCACTTCCTATGCTAATATGCTTCGTTATGGCATACCACAGTTGCGGTTCAGTAAGAAATACAACATCTTTTCCTGATCCTGTGAACTTGTCCATTGACCAAATATCCATAAATCCAGTAAAAAGTATTTTTGACTTGAACAACGGTTGATACCAAACAAACGTTATTTGCCCATCGGCTGATTTTGCTCCATAGTTAGCACGGTATAGTAATGATGCGTTTATTGTTACGCTGCCTAATTTTATTGGGTACGATAATCCACCTAGCCATGCTTTAGTTATGTAAATAGGAGTTCCATCGTTATATTCGATCTGAAGGCTTAACCCGCTTTTTTTGTGAAGGGTGAATTTGCGGGATATCTCAAAGTAGGCCATCGAGGCACCTCCATTCGGTTTGTCGTAGTCAACATCAACAAACATGAAGGTAGAACCAACGCTATCGGGTTTGAAATATTCAAACGTTGATGTAAAGTATTCCCTATTCATCGGTGTTGAGTGATCTTTGGCTTTGCCGAAATCATAATGGAGCTGAAGGTTTTGAGCCGAAAGAAACATCGAGGAGAATATCAGGATTGTTAATATGTAGTATTTCATAGGTGCAAAATATTTAACTCGTTAATAATATAAATGATACATAATTGTCTTTAACAATCATCACTGATCGTATGGAACATCCATGGTTTGCTCATGCGCTGTTGTGTAGGCTATTTTACATGGGTGCTTCATAGTTTCTTGTTTAAGTTTCAGGTAGAATCAACGTCCTAAATGTATTTATTGATTAGCTCAATGAAATTATGTTTATTGAATGGTTTCGAAATATAATCGCAACAACCGGCTTCAAAGGCTTTTATTTTATCGCCCTCAAAAGCAAACGCGGTTTGAGCAATAATCGGTAATTCTGGGTTAAACTCTTTGATCATCCGGGTTGCTTCGTAACCGTTCATTATCGGCATTTTAATATCCATTACAATCAGGTCGATTGCTTTAAATGTTTTGCATAGCTCAACCGCTTCAGCGCCGTTCGTGGCTCTCAGTAAATTAACTTTTAACCCCGAAAGTATTTCAACAATAAGTTGAAAATTGAAATCCTCATCTTCAGCAATGAGCACTGTTTTAGTCTTTTTGAAATTATCTGTTTTGCTAATGTTGTTTTGGGAGGTAGTTTCTTTGGGCTGAATCTTCTTTTTGTAGGGGAGCGAAAAGTAAAATATTGAACCTTTACCTGGTCTTGACTCAAGCCAAATTGTACCACCTAGAAGTTCAATGTAAGCTTTTGAGATCGATAACCCCAATCCTGTTCCACCATATTCCTGCGCAGTATTTGATTCTGCCTGTCGGAATCGCTCAAAAATTAATTTGTGCTTTTCTTCCGAAATACCAACACCCGTATCCTCAATAAAGAATTCTAAGAAATTCTCTTTTAGTCGATATCCGTAACGAACATATCCTTGGGTTGTAAACTTGAGTGCGTTGTTAGTGAGATGTAAGAGGATTTGAACCAATTTAGTTTCATCGGTAATAATTGTAGCATCATAATCGGAGAGCGTAGTTGTGTAATCTAATTTAACGTTGCCTTCCAGAACGTTGAATTTAAGTTCCTCTTTTACGTTTTTCAAGATAGTGTTCAGGTTAACTTCTCGTTCACGGACCTTTTCCTGCCCCGATTCGATAGTTGATATTGCGATAATATTAGTAATGATTGCAAGCAGGCGGTTGCTCGATTGGTTTATAACCTGTGTGAAATAATTTCGTTTTTCATCGGATAAATCAGTGTTGTTTAACATTTCAGCGAAGCCAATTATTGCATTCATTGGTGTCCTTACCTCGTGTGAAATATTATGAAGAAATTCAGTTTTTAGTCTATCGCTTTCTTCGGCTTTTTCTTTTGCTTGAAGTAGATCATCAAGCATCTTTTTCTTTTCGGTAATATCCTCCTTTACTGCAACGAAATGGATAATTTCACCATTCTTATCTAATATAGGAGAGATAATAGCCTCCTCCCAGTATAAATCGCCATTTTTTTTACGATTGTGGAATTCACCTCTCCAAAGGTTTCCTGCTTTAATTTCTTGCCATAGCTCTCGATAAAAATCCGTTGAGTGTTCACCCGATTTTAGCATTCGCGGATTTTTTCCAATAACTTCATCCATGGTATAGCCAGTAACTACCGTAAACATTGGATTGGTATATTCAATAATTCCTTTGGGGTCAACTATCATGATTGTTGCTTGGTTTTGCTCAACGGCACTGGTAAGCGTCTTGACCTTATCCTCGTTTTGCTTCCGTTCGGTGATGTCATGAATAATTGAGTGGATAAAAGCTTTACTCCTAATTGAAATATGGCTACTGAAAACCTCTACATCTCTGATGGAACCATCGGCACGTCGATGCTGAAATTCAAAAAGAGTGCGCTTATTAGATATTACATTTTCAATTGAACCAATTAGCTCCTTTTGATCAATCGTGTTGATCTGATCCATTTTCATTTGAATTAGTTCATCACGATTCCAACCATAATAATTAGCGGCTGCGTTATTGGCATCAACGATTCTTCTTGTTTCGGGGTCAATAATTAGCTTTACTGCGGCATGATTCTCAAAGATACTTCGGAACTTCTCCTCACTTTCATGCAGCGACTCTTCGGCATGCTTTCTTCTAAACGAAACTGATCCAATATACGCAAATGATTCAAGTAGATCCTTTTGAATTAGGGGTAAACCATTTTTGTGCCCAATGAGAAATGTACCAAACAGTTCACCCCCTATTGCTAGTGAAATTCCATAGTAATGGTCAATTCCGGTAATTGTTTTGATCATCTGATGCGCTTTGACAGGAATTGTGCCAAACGATATTTCGAATAATGACTTACCTGTAATAATGGTATTTGTAACCATTTCATGATAAATTTCACTGGTGATAGGGATTTCAGTATTATGAATTGGTTTTCCGATGATTTTAATAATCATACTTAAAATTGTATGACTCGATAATACATGCTTGGCAATTATTGCTTTTTTTTGAGGACTATATGCCGAGTATACCACTAAGGCAGCACCTGTAACCTCTTTAAGATATTTGACTAGGAACTCTTCTATCTCCTCTTTGGGCGATAATTCGGCTAATTTTAACGATAATCCATTAATGAATTGTAGGTTTTTATTCCTTTGTGCAAGTTCATCTTCAATCACCTTACGATTGGTAATGTCGTGAAGTATGCAGTGTGTTCTAATAAACTTGCCCTTTTCGTCGCGTTGAATCTTTCCTTCAAGAAGGACTGTGATTTGCTCTTTGCTTTTCTGAATCAGATTCAACTCTACAGAGATACTCCCAATGCCAATAAAACGCCTAAATTGATTTTGGAAAAAGTGTTTTGATTCAGGAGTCCAGAGATCTCCAAAATTCTTACCGATAATTTCATCCCTTCTGTACTCCAATAAATCACAAAGCATTTCATTAACATCAAGAAAATTACCTGATTCGTCTAATGATTGATATGCGAAGGGGGAATTTTCAAATAATGATCTGAATCGCTCTTCGCTCTCCCTGATAATTTGGGCAGATCTCCTTTTTTCGGTGGTGTCGCTGATAACGCATTGTGTGTGGCTAAATTTACCTTCAGTAGTATTAGCTATTTTTCCTTCAAACTCAATGTAGGCTAGGGTGCCATCCTTCCGAATCATTTCAAACTCGCTATGGATTTGTCCAAGCGATTTAAAAAGTTTGAACCTCTCCTTGAATGCAGGAGCGTATTCTGGTGCAAGAAAATCACCAAACCATTTACCAATAACGTCATCTTCAGAATACCCCAAAGTATCTAACCATGCTTGGTTAACGGTTTTAAAAAATCCATTCTCATCAAGTGATTGATAGCCAATGGGTGATTGTTCGTAGAACTGTTTGTATTGTCTTTCGCTTATTCGGAGTTCCTCTTCTGCCTTCTTCTTTAAGCGGATGATCTCCTTTTTCTTGATTGATTCTTTAATTGCTAAACCAAGACGGGTAAGGTTTTGCTTAATAACATAATCATCAGCGCCTAACTTCATGCATTCAACAGCAGTATCCTCGTTAATTGTTCCGGTCACCAGAATGAATGGTATCTCAGGTATCCGTTCCTCTTTTATCCGAAGTGCATCCATCCCATTAAACTGGGGTAACGAGAAATCGGATAGAATTATATCGGGGGTGAAGGTCTTAATGGCTTTTAAATACTCATTTTCGGTATCAACTATCTCGGTGGAGAATTCTATCCCGTTTTTTTTGATCGCCTGCATTATAAGCTCTGCGTCAGTTGCAAGATCTTCTACAATTAGTATTCTTAGATTTTTATTCATCGTATAGATGTTTAAATCAGTGTGACTTTAATTCTGTGAAACAAAACTATTAGTCGAACTCAAGCCTATCGGCAAGATGGGATACAGAAATTAGCCGAGGGATTCCGAGGGTAAAATTCCTCTTAGTTTTGCTGCAATTAATAAATATTTTCATACACTACTTCAATAACTCTGCGGCGAGTTAGTGTATGTGAATTAGCATAATCAAATATTATAAGATATATTTTTCAAGTATGAAATACATTAGTTAAAAGGCTTATGTTTTGATGTTTATTAAACTTACAAGATACATAATATTAAAAGTAGCTTTAGCAAGGATTTCGATGATTTAGGTCATCATATTTCATTAATGAATCTAAATTATACTTTATGATGGCTTGAATTATTTTAATTAAAAGAACTAAATCCTACTGAATTACTGTATGTTGCAATACTTATCTTTGATCAACTAAGTATTAAGATTCTTTATGCTCTTCTAGAATGTTTATTGAATTAGAGTAAAACGGAATCATTCGAATTCATTTTATTACGATTATTTAATTAATTATGTTTATTGGCATAATCTAAGTTTCGTTTTTCAGTTAATTTAGCTTCATCCATTTTGTTCGATTAAAACATAGTTTATGAATGCAATGCCTTTTGTGGTAGGCGCAATTCTGGTTTTTGTAATTGCCTACCGTTTCTATTTCGGCTTTATTGCCGCCAAGGTTGCAACCCTTAATGATTTAAACCAAACCCCTTCTCATCGGCTTTACGATGGTCAGAACTACTACCCTATGAGTAAGTGGGTGCTGTTTGGCCATCATTTTGCGGCTATTGCTGGAGCTGGTCCTCTGGTTGGCCCTGTGCTTGCAGCGCAGTTTGGCTTCTTTCCAGGTTTTATATGGATGCTCGTAGGGACTGTAATGGCTGGTGCGGTACACGATTTTGTAATTCTAACAGCATCAATTCAGCACGATGGCAAGTCCCTTGCTGAGATAGCGCGGGTCGAGATAAATAAGGTTAGTGGTATAACAACATCTGTTGCTATCCTTTTGATTATAGTTGTTGCACTTGCCGGCTTAGGTCTGGTTGTGGTGAATGCGTTAGCCGAGAGCTCTTGGGGTACCTTTACAATTGCTGCAACTATACCTATTGCTCTAATCATGGGTGTTTGGATGTTTAAACTCAGAAAAGGAAAAGTTGCGGAGGCAACCATCTTCGGGGTAATTATGCTAACTGCCGCTGTAATATTTGGTCGCTATATCCCCGGGTCACCCTTTGAGAGTTGGTTCAGCTACGATCATAAAACATTAACAATTCTACTTTGCGGATATGGTTTTTTGGCATCAGTACTCCCTGTTTGGCTGCTACTATCACCTCGCGATTACCTGAGCTCAATTATGAAAGTAACAGTCATTGGTATGCTTGCTGTTGGCGTAATCATTGTTGCACCTGAACTGAAGATGCCCGGATTTACGCAGTTTATACATGGAGGTGGTCCAATCATTCCTGGTAGCCTTTTCCCATACCTATTCATTACCATTGCCTGTGGGGCGATATCTGGTTTTCATGCTCTGGTGAGCTCAGGAACTACCCCTAAAATGATTATGAAGGAGTCGCAGGTTAAGTTTATTGCTGCGGGTGCCATGCTTACCGAGGGCATTGTAAGTATTCTTGCTCTGGTTGCTGCGTGTAGTCTACTTCCATTAGACTATTTTCAGATAAATGTTCCGGTTGAGAAATTTCAAGCC
>JAYTVX010000359.1:0-5627 GCA_043743775.1 Bacteroidales bacterium
GTGTTTCATGAAGGTGAAATCGTTGAAAGGGGTAAGCATGAGGAGCTGATTGCATTAAACGGTATATATACTAAACTATATAACCTTCAAACCTTATAAACGCATAAGTTTTTTTGCTTACTAAGCATAGTAAAAAGAAAAAACGAAAGTCAATTTGACTTTCGTTTTTTCTTTTTGCGGAGAGAGAGGGATTCGAACCCCCGGACCCCTTGCGAGGTCAACGGTTTTCGAGACCGCCCCGTTCGACCACTCCGGCATCTCTCCAAGTACATGGTCTAAAATTGTAAGGTGTGCAAAAGTAGGTACTTTCCTTTGATTATACAACACATAATTTTTCTCTTTTTCATCAAATTATAAGCATTGCTAAATAAAAATAGATACTTTTGTATATATAAATATCTATATATATGAATAATAATTGTGAAATTCAAAACAAACCAAAGGGTTTAAGGGAATTATTTAAATCTTGGTTATTCTGGAAGCCTGCACTTGGAGTGATAATAGGAGGGATTCTAGGTTTTCTATACTATTATTTTATTGGTTGTACATCTGGTACGTGTGCTATTACTGGCAGTCCATTTAGTAGTATAATAATGGGAAGTGTCTTTGGTCTTCTTATTACAAATAGCCCCTGTTCGCAAAATAGTTGTAGCCGGTAGGAGAGAATTAACCAGAAGTAAAATAGGTTTTTTCTATTTCTAGTTGGCTTTAAATCAATGAGACACTAATTTTGTGAAATAAAATTATTTAGTCGAACTGATCCCGAACTTAGTCGAGGGATCTCTAGGGTTATATTCCCCGCCGCTTGCTGCGGGGTAGTTCATTAGGGATCAATACTCTCATTTATGAGAGTTATTTTATTGTAATCCAGTGCGTTAATTTGTATAAAAAAAGCGAAGGTTCGTAAACCTTCGCTTCTTAAGCGGAGAAAGAGGGATTCGAACCCCCGGACCCCTTGCAAGGTCAGCGGTTTTCAAGACCGCCGCATTCGACCGCTCTGCCATTTCTCCGGGCGCAAAGGTACTTTCTTTTTTATTTTTTCAAAATCCTTTTGTTAAAAAATCAACAAATAAAAAATATTTTATTTTTTATTGATAAAACCCTTGCTTTATTTAGAAAAAAATCAATAATTTAGCGTTAACAATGTTAATGAATGTTGTGAAAGGCAAAAAAAACGCCACTTTCAGAATATTTTCTTGCTAAAAAATTTGGAAAGCCCAATAAATACGCTATATTTGTAATGTGATGGTCAACTAACTATTTATTAACCCTAAAAAAAACAATTATGAACAAAGCACAACTTATTGATGCAATCGCTGCTGAAGCTAACCTAACTAAAGCAGATTCTAAAAAAGCTCTTGACGCTTTTGTAAAAACAACTGGCATCGCTCTTAAAAAAGGCGATAGAGTTGCTCTTGTAGGTTTCGGTTCATTCTCAGTTAATAAGAGAAGCGCAAGAACTGGTCGTAACCCACAAACTGGAAAACCTATTACAATTAAAGCTAAAAAGGTTGTAAAATTCAAACCAGGTAGCGATCTAAGCGGACACGTACAATAGTTGCTTTTCAAACAAAAAAAGGAGAACCATTGGTTCTCCTTTTTTTTTATCTTTATTTTTTAGTAATGAGTAAATGAAACACCCAAATTGCAGAACAATACTAAAGGAGATGAATAGATAATAGATGTTAGTCTGCTATAAGGAACGCTAAACAGTATAAGTAAAACTATTATTTAAAATCTATTATTTAAAATCTATAAGTATCTTATGAACCAGATAAATATCAAAGTCATAGTCTCATGAATAATACGCTCTTTATGAATAATCCTTCATTAAGAAGAGAATTTATAGCGTTTCTATCCGAATTCATTCTTGATCGAAGAGTAGCTCAAATTCATAATGTACTCGATAACAGAACAAGATATATTACAGTTGTTCTTGAGGATATTTATCAATCGCAGAATGCAAGCGCGGTTTTAAGAACATGCGATTGCCTTGGAGTTCAAAACGTCCACGTAATCGAAGGAAAGCATAGCTTTCAAGTCAACCCCCAAGTGGTTCGAGGTTCTTCAAAGTGGTTAACGTTAACAAAATATAGTGAGGGTGGCAATAATTCAATACAAGCCATTGAATCGCTCAGATCAGAGGGTTATAGGATTATCGCTACATCTCCTCATACGAATAATGTAAGTTTAAATTCTTTTGACTTGGATAAAGGTAAGATTGCACTATTTTTTGGGACAGAGGCCTCTGGATTATCTCAGACAGTTTTAAAAAACGCGGATGAGTTTATTTCAATTCCAATGCATGGATTTACCGAAAGTTATAATCTCTCTGTTTCAGCGGCCATAGTTTTATATACACTTATCAGTAAATTGCGAAATTCTAATATCAAGTTCAAAATATCACCCGAAGAGAGCGAAATCCTTTTATTATCGTGGCTTAAGGAAACTACAAAAAATTGGGAAATGATGGAGAAACGCTTTCTACTCGAAAAGAAAATTGAGTTTAGCAAAAAATACTAGGTCTTCAGTTTGATGTATTAGCTTAAATTTTATTAAATTCGGTCAAAATATCCTTACGTATGAATTGTATTATTATTGATGACGACGAAATGTCGAGAAGGGTTGCTGAGGAGTTTATTAGCCGTACAGATTTTTTAAACCAAATAAACTCTTTTTCTAGTGCAGTTGAAGCGATTAACTTTATAAAGCAAGGAGCCGAAGTGCACTTAATTTTTCTTGATATAGAAATGCCTGAGATGAGTGGGATTGATTTTTTAAATACTTTAACTAAACCACCTCAGATAATAATCATCTCTTCCAAGGAAAAGTACGCGATTCAAGCGTTTGACTATGATGTAACAGATTATCTCCTGAAACCTATTACTTATGCGCGCTTTTTCAAAGCTGCAAGTAAGGCATACGAAAAATTCAACAAGGGGCGTTCTTTAGTAGATGTTGATAAAGAGATTTTTATTAAGAAAAACAGCTCGCTTGTTAGAATAAAATATAATGATATCCTTTGGGTGGAAGCATTGGAGAACTACGTTGTAATCAATACTACAACTGAAAAATTCACCATTCATTTTACTATGAAATCCATTGAAAATCAATTGCCAACAGTGAGATTTAAAAGAGTTCACCGATCGTTTATTGTTAACGTTAGCAGAATAACAAGCATTGAGGATAACTCCGTAATAATAAAATTGAATGATAGCAAAAAGGTTATTCCTATCGGAAAATCTTATCGGGAAAAGCTTCTAAGCGAGATTAATTTAATGAATAAGTAGTTATAAGGTAATTCTACATAAATGTTAAGTCTAAGGCAACTTTTTTTGGAACATGTTGCCCAAACGTCTGAATCGCCTCTTTTACTCGAAGTTGAACGAGCTAAAGGGGTTTATTTATTTGGACATGATGGGAAACGTTACATCGATTTGATATCGGGGGTATCGGTCAGCAATGTTGGTCATTGTCATCCTCGAGTCGTTGAGGCTGTTACCGAGCAATCCGCAAAATACATGCACCTTATGGTTTACGGGGAGTATGTTCAGTACCCTCAGGTGCGCTTTGCCCAACGTTTAACGGATTTACTGCCTAAAACGCTCAATAATGTTTACTTCGTAAATTCTGGTAGCGAAGCTGTTGAGGGCGGATTAAAACTTGCAAAACGATATACTGGTCGTTCAGAGATTATCTCATTTATTGATGCTTACCATGGTAGTACTCATGGCGCTTTAAGCGTGATGGGTAACGAAGAACCCAAAAGAGCTTTTAGACCTTTGCTACCAGATATTAAGCATATTCGATTTAATTCACTTGTTGACCTTGAGCAAATTACTCAAAAAACTGCATGTGTAATTATAGAACCTGTGCAAGGTGAAGCAGGGATTATCTCGCCTGCGATGGGATATTTAGAACATCTAAGAAATCGATGTACTCAAACCGGAACCCTTTTGATTTTTGATGAGATTCAAACCGGTTTAGGGAGGACCGGTTGGATGTTCGCATTCGAAAAATATAAAGTTGTACCTGATATTCTTTTACTAGCTAAGGCTATGGGAGGGGGTATGCCTCTGGGTGCATTTATTGCACCAAAGGAGATTATGAGTTGTTTGAGCTATAGCCCCCCTTTAGGCCATATTACAACCTTTGGTGGACATCCAGTTTCGTGTGCAGCAGCACTTGCTTCGCTTGATGTTTTGATTGACGAAAAGTTGATTGAACAAGTGGCTGAAAAGGCTCAAGTTTTCTACAGTAAAATTATTAAACATCCAATGGTGAAATCTATCAGAGCCGATGGATTATTTATGGCTGTTGAGATTGGCTCTTTTGATAAGATTTTGGAATTGATGCAGGTAGCATTAAAAAATGGTATAGTTTTGGACTGGTTTTTGTTTTGTAATACTGCTTTCAGGATTGCACCACCTTTGAGCATAACTATTGATGAATGCAACGAGGCTGCCGATTTACTTTTAAAATCTTTAGACGATATCTAGCGAATATGTTCAATTTCCGAAATTTACTCTGTCTGTTTTTCTTAAGCATTCTTTTTTTTGGCTCAAAATCGCAGGATATTGGAAAACGGTCGCTCAAAGAAGATGAGGATAGTTTAACCGTTTTAATGAAGCAAATTTACAGCGATAGTCCTTTTTCGATAAGAGAGGTAGCGAACAATAGATTCCATTCGTTTTTACGGGGTGTTTTAGCTAAAGAAGATGCATTCGATTACCCCTTCGATTCGTTAAGGCATATTGGGAAGATTAAATCGGACGATAAAAAAGTAAGAATATTTACATGGAATCTTCCGCTATCGAGCGGTTATCAGAAATATAATGGATTCATCGTTCTGAAAAATGGAAAAACCCAAATATTCGAACTTATTGATAACCGGAAAGCAATTACAAATCCGATAAAGGATATACTCAGTCCAAAGAATTGGATGGGGGCGTTATACTATTCAATAATCGATAAATCCGATAATGGGCAAACCTATTATATTCTGCTTGGATTTGACTTTAATAATTTATTCACTTCAAAGAAATTGATTGATGTATTGTCCTTTGGGGTGGATTCAGAACCCATATTTGGTTCTGCTATATTTAAAGTTGATGATGCAGTATTAAATAGAGTAGTTTTTGAATTTTCGGCAAGAGTCACGATGTCAATGCGTTATGTTACTGATTCTAAGACAATCGTATTTGATCATCTATCACCATCTCGTCCCGATTTTAACGATAACTATCAATTCTACGGCCCTGATTTTTCTTATGATGGATTCAGATTCGATAAGGGTTATTGGATTTATATTAGGGATTTAGATATGAAGAACCAAAAAAGGAAGCCTGTTAAAATACCTGATAGCCCAGATAAAATTTCCGATCCAGGTTTTCTGTATAAAAGCAAGGGAGTAATACCTAAAAACGTAAAATAACCCCTGAATTCTGGATAAAATGGAGTGATATAACACTTCATCACTCCGACACAATCAATCCATTTTCTGGTAATTAATTCAAGTTGCTAGTTATAATTGTGTAAACATATATGCTAAGATGAACATGATTATTTTCAATACGAAGCCCTCTGATGTTACTGCATGTATTCTTCTTGGGAAAAGTTTGTTTACG
>JAYTVX010000360.1:0-3850 GCA_043743775.1 Bacteroidales bacterium
TTCTATACGCTGAAAGGTTATGTTCATTCGATACTCAACCGATATGGTTTTGATATCGACAATCTTAGCATCGAAGATGCACCAGAAGATATCTTTGAATATGGTTTATCCTACTCATACAAGAATAAGCCGTTGGTAACATTCGGCTTGGTAAATAGAAACATCCTTGAACCGTTCGACTTAAAGGCTGACGTTTTCTTTGCCGAGTTCAAATGGAATTTGGTATTTGATTATTCTGTAAACCTTAAAATCAGCTATAAGGAGTTACCAAAATTCCCTGAGGTTAAACGAGATCTAGCCCTTTTACTTGATAAAAATATAACTTATAGCCAGATTCAAAAGTTGGCTTTTGCAACCGAGAAAAGGCTGCTGAAAAGGGTTAACCTATTTGATGTTTATCAGGGTAAGAATCTAGGAGAGAATAAAAAATCTTACGCAGTTAGCTTTATCCTTATGGATGAGAATAAAACCCTTACCGATGTTCAGATTGATAAAACGATGAACAACCTAATTGAGGTCTTTAGTAAGGAGTTAGGGGCGCAGATACGATAAGATTCCAAAAACCTGACAGGTCTTAAAGACCCTGTCAGGTTTAAATGACTTTTTGGTTACCTCTTAAAAAATTTAGTCTATGGGAACAATTGAGGTTATCCAAGGCGACATCACTAAACTTAAAGTTGATGCAATTGTAAATGCTGCCAACGAGAGCCTACTTGGTGGTGGTGGTGTTGATGGAGCTATACACTGGTCTGCTGGCCCTGAACTACTGGAAGAATGCCGAAAGATAGGTGGATGTAAAACAGGTGAGGCAAGGATTACCAAAGGTTATAAATTACCTGCCAAATATATTATCCATACAGTTGGACCAATCTGGAGGGGTGGTTATAAGGGTGAGATAGATCTCCTGAGGAGCGCATACCAGAACAGCTTAAAATTAGCCACAAGCAACAGCATTGAAACCATTGCTTTCCCTAATATCAGCACAGGAGTTTATGGCTTTCCAAAGGGTTCGGCTGCAGAAATAGCAGTAAAAACGGTTAAGGATTACCTAAACAAAAACGAACTACCTAAAAAGGTAATATTCGTTTGCTTTGATGAGGAGAACTATGAGATTTATAGGGAGAAGTTAAAAAGCATATAAGTTTACATGTTGATGAGTTAAAAAAGTCAAAGTGTTTTAGAAATCAAAGTTTAACTTAACGACATTGATTAAAGAATACAAAATATGCATCGCACGGGTTTTAAATCAACAAAACTATTCAGAGCCTGTTTAAATTTAGTTGCCTAAAAATAAGGCTATTGATTAGCTAATCTGATTGTTTCTTCTGAGCTTGCGCAAATAACCACAAATGAGCAAGCGATGATAAAATACCCAACCAGCCTAACCAATAGCCAGTGGCAATGTATAAAAAAGATTTTGAACGACAAGCGCAAGCGCAGAGTTCGCCTACGCAGGGTATGGGATGCCATCCTCTACCAGCTCAAAACGGGCTGCCAGTGGCGGATGCTGCCGAAGGAGTTCGGGTCATGGAGTACGGTGTACTACTACTTCCGCAAATGGATGATTAGCGGGGCTTGGCACCGAGTACAGGCGAAACTTCACGAGCAGGTGAGGGAGAAGCACTCCCGCAAGGCATCCCCCAGCCTCGGGATTATTGACTCCCAGTCGGTGAAGAACAGCGAGCGGGGCGTTCCCGATAAGGGGTACGATGGGAATAAGAAGATTAAAGGGCGCAAGCGGCACATCGTGGTGGATACCATGGGAATCTTGATGTGCATCGTTGTAACCCCAGCCAATGTGCATGACAGCGTGACCGATGAGCAGGCATTCAAACGGTTGGCGGGGAGATACCCCCGGATGAAAAAGATTCTTGCCGACGGGGGCTATCCGGGTGAACGATTGGTACAGCTAGCCCAAACCGAGCTAGGGGTAGAGTTTGAGGTGGTAACCCGTAGCGATGAGGCGGGTTTCAAGGTTATCCCGAAGCGGTGGATTGTAGAGCGTTCGATATCATGGCTGATGTGGTCAAGGAGGCTCTGCAAGGAGTATGAATTGAATATTGAATCAAGCGAGGCTTGGGTAATCGTGGCTTCCATTGCTATGATGGTGAAAAATTTCTAAACAGGCTCTAAGAATGAAAAATATCAAGATATCAAAGAACAATATTGTAAACAACTGAGAATGTTCTAACTAAGACGCAACGTTAGTAATTGATAATGATTACAATAACTAAAGAAATCAGTTTGCAATATTTTGTATTCATTGTCTTTGTGCTAAGTAATTGCTAATTTACTTTCAAAGTGTCAGATATCTTAATTCTATTAAAATACAAAAGTTGAATACAGCAAAACAGGTAGAGAATAAGGTAAAGAACCAGAATAAATGAAAAATCAGTTACTATACTAATTGTTGCTTTATAGACAAAACCATTCAACCATCTCGCAACAAAAGTTCTAGCGAGGAAATAAGCAGGTACAGAGGAAACGATAAATAACAAACCAAAGCGTTTGTGTAACATTATGGAGATATTAAAAACGCTTGCACCCAACATTTTTCGAATAGCATAATCCTTTTGCTTAATAATATTGGTAAAATACACCATGCTTATTACCCCAAACAATCCAATAATAATAGTAAAAAATGCAATTGCATTAACAATCCTTAAAACCAAATAATCTTCGTGGTACATATTTTCTACTATTGCAGGATAGTACATTATTGATTTGCTAGCATTAGTTTCAAATCCATTCATAAATTTTATAATATCTTTGAGTTCCTGCTTATACTGCAAACGAAAAATTAATTGTCTTGTACTCTCTGGTTTATAGCACATTGCAACAGGTCGTATTTCTTCTTTTGCAGACCTTGGAAAAAAATCCTTAACAACACCCATTATAACCCCTCCCATCCATGGTTCTCCAACTACAGTATTTACTCCTAATGCTTTTTGGGCAGTTTCATTAATAATAAAATAATAGCCACTAGTTTTACAATTATCAGGTTTAAAATCTTCCCCTTGAATAAAAGTCAAACCAAAAGTATTTGCAAAATTAAAATCAACAGCCATAAGTAAGAAAGGGGTTTTCACATCAGGTTCTTTTAGTGATGGAGCAGGCATGAATGCTCCTCCATCAAATGGGGGAACACTTCTTACACAAGAATATGAAATCACATAGGGTTTAGTTCTTAAAAAATCTTTGAATTGATCTATTTCATTGCTTTTCCATTTATCTATGTCTACTACATAAAGATTTTCTGATTTCATGCCAATACCGTAACTGTCAACAAACTTAAATTGATTTCTAATTCCTGAAATACAAAGAAAAGCAGAAACAAAAACAAGTATTTGAATACATTGAATTACTGTAAAAAAACGATTTCTTAACATTATATTAATACTCCCTCCTGAAATAACTTTAGCAGGGGAAATACGTGATATGAAAAAAGCAGAGAAAGTTCCAGACAGGCTTACTGTTACAAAAATCAGCAGTAATATAGATATCACATAATTAGGTGAAGTCTGTATAAAATATAAATCTTTTACCCCGATAAACTGGTATATGTCTTTTATAAAAATTACATGTAATGCAAAACCTACAATAAAACTTGGGACTAGTATTAATGCAGTCCTTAGCATTATTGAGAAAAAAATTGACATTGGTGTCGCGCCAACAACTTTTCTAATTGCATAATCTTTTGCTTTTATGAACGATGTTCCATTAAAAAATATAGCAATATTTAGTGATGCAGAAACACTAGCGTTGCGTCTTAGTTAGAACATTTTCAACTGTTTACAATATTGTTCTTTGATATCTTGAAATTTTTCGTTTGCAAATAATTTCTTTACTG
>JAYTVX010000361.1:0-30499 GCA_043743775.1 Bacteroidales bacterium
CAGTAAAGAAATTATTTGCAAACGAAAAATTTCAAGATATCAAAGAACAATATTGTAAACAGTTGAAAATGTTCTAACTAAGACGCAACGCTAGTGATAATATTTCATTTTATTTATAAAATTTTTATAGTGATAATATTTGTTTTGCAGCGTTCATAGAAGTTACATAATTACTAATAAATTTAATTCAAATATTTTCTTTAACTAATTATTTAAATCAATAAAATATATTGACTTTAAATTTAGTTTATTTATATTTGACAAATAATTAACAGTCAGATTATCTGATCTGTATGTACCTGTCGAGAAATAATAATTAAATACATAATTTGATATGAAAAAAATTTCACTATCCGATTTAGAAGCCAACGAACTCGTAGACTTATATCAATCAGAGATTGATAGGGCGCAACGTAGAATTAATAATTTGAAAACCATTATTGAAAAATTATCCGAAGGGTATTCCGTTGATATCGTTGAGGAAAAACCAATAAAGATTCAAGAGAAAAGAGGTAGAAAACCAAAGGCTAAAACAACAATAGCGAATATTGTAAACGAAATAAAAAAAGCAAAAGAGATAACAGTTGAACCTAAGAAGAGAGGCCCTAAGCCAAAGGATAAAGTTGCAAAGGTAAAGGCCGAACCTAAAAAAAGAGGTCGCAAGCCAAAGGTGAAACCCGTTGAAGTTAAAGCAACGAAAGAGATTAAAGAGGTTGCCAAAAAAATAGTAATCAAAGAACCTAAGAAGAAAGAGGGAGTTATTAAGATTAAGGCTGAACCTAAAAAAAGGGGCAGAAAACCAAAGACAATAGCCACAGAGGTTAAGATTCTTGATAAGAAAAGTGAGGCCAAGGTAATTGCGAAAGTGAAAAAACCTAAAGAAAAAAACCTAAAGAAAACGGTTGCAAAAGTAAAAGCAGAACCCAAAAAGAGGGGAAGGAAACCTAAATCATTACGCAAGCCTATTAAAGGTGGTAAAGGAAAAGATAAGGTGAAATGGAACGATTTCATTATTGAAACCATTACCTCAAAAGATTCATTGATGCTAGCCAGTTCAATTACTCAGGCCGCGCTTGAAAAATTCGATATTGCTGCTAGCGATCGTGATAGAGTGAGAATGGCCATCTCAACAACTCTTACCAAAATGGCAAATAAAGATAAAGTACTTCAAACCTACACACAACAGGGCATTAGAGGTGCTTTCTTTGGACTTGCTAAATGGTTTAACGAAAAAGCTGAGTTAAACAATGATTACAAAAAGAAGTTGATGTAATATTCATTATACTTCAAATGAGAAAAGCCGGACTAATCCGGCTTTTCTCATTTTATAATTGAACTTTTAATAATATGGCTACATTTTAATTCGATTTTATTAACGGGCTGATATACCAACGGTGCATGCTCGATAAGAACATCGCTTTTATCTAAACCAAACGCCTTTTCATCGCTTTGCCCAAGTTTGTACAAGAAGAAGTAGGTGTTAAGCAATAACCCTTCACGAAGAGCGAATTCATTTTCAACCGAAAGGTATTTATGAATAACTACAAACTTGAAATCGAGTTCTGTGTTGTATTTATTGGACCCTTCGAGTCGGGTATGTAGGTTTAACTCCTTATTGGCTATAAGCTCGTTAACAATTTTCTTGTAATACAATTCCGTTTTTGGTTGAATACGGAACCCAACATTGATGTTTATCTTGATTAGTTTGCCTTCAATCAATTCAACCACATCGTAAGTTAAGGTAAATGGGTGTTCGATTCGATTAATATGAACAAACCAGTACATATCAGCCCTTTTCGGTTTTTTAGCAAATATTGACTTAATGATTTTCTCCTCGATTTCGTGTCGAGCATTTGCTTTTGTGAGGTAGATTAAATGCGTTGAAAATTTTGGAATGCTTTGATCTTCGCTTAATTCCTGTATTTTCGGAATGAATTTATCGAGTTCAACAAACTTAGTGTATCGGTTATGGATTTTACGTGCATAGTACCAAACGTACATTGTGGTGAATATGAATAGCTCGAAAAACAAGAACATCCATCTTTGTCTTATTTTTACAACATTGGCTATAAAAAAGGATATCTCAACTGTTGCAAAAACGGCAAGTAAAGCATAAACTAGAAACTTGTTCCATTTAATTTTGTAAAGTAAAAAATAGCTCAATAAAATGGTGGTCATCATCATGGCAATGGATATTGAAAAACCATAAGCTGCTTCCATATGTGCCGATGATCTAAAATATAAGATCATTAATATACATCCACCCCAAAGTATTGTATTTACGCTTGGGATATAAATCTGCCCTTTAGTATTAGAGGGTTGTCTTACGGCTATTCTTGGCCAGAAATTCAGGTTCATTGCTTCGCTGATAAGCGTATAACTACCACTTATGAGTGCTTGAGATGCAATAATAGTCGCTGCTGTAGCAATTATAATTCCTGGGAATAAAAACCATTGAGGAATCATTTCAAAGAATGGATTTCGTCCGTTTAGCGCAGCTCCACCTTGATGTATTACCCATGCTGCTTGGCCTAAATAGCAAGCGACTAAACTGATTTTTACAAATGCCCATGTGATGCGAATGTTCTTGATGCCACAGTGACCAAGATCTGAATATAATGCCTCGGCACCAGTGGTACAAAGAAAAACAGCACCTAACAGCCAAAATCCATGGGGATAGTTTGCTAATAAATTATAGGCATAATGAGGGCTAAGTGATTTTAAAACGTCAGGGTAATGCATGATTTGACCCAGTCCTACAAGAAGTAACATTGTAAACCATACTGTCATTATGGGGCCAAAGACTTTTCCTATTACCTGCGTTCCAAAACGCTGAAAGAAAAATAGGACTGATAAAATACAAATGACAATACCTACCGTCAATGTATTTCCAGCAATAATGCTATTCTCCATGCCCTTTACCATTCCCAACCCCTCAATTGCTGATGCCACCGAAATAGGTGGAGTAATAATGCCATCGGCTAATAACGCAGTTGCTCCAAGGATAGTGGGAATAACCAATTTTTTACCATACCGACGGACCAAGGCGTATAAAGAAAAAATTCCGCCTTCTCCATCATTGTCGGCTTTCAACGTAAGCCAAATATATTTTACAGTAGTCTGAAAGACTAGAGTCCAGAATATACAGGATACTCCGCCATATACAAGATCTATATCTATTGGTCTATCACCAATTACAGCC
Organism: Bacteroidales bacterium; assembly: GCA_043743775.1. Taxonomy (GTDB): domain Bacteria; phylum Bacteroidota; class Bacteroidia; order Bacteroidales; family Tenuifilaceae; genus UBA8529. Next base: position 3,203 of record JAYTVX010000361.1, read on the forward strand.
CTTAATGCGTAAAGGGGGCTTGTACCAATATCCCCATAAATAATACCCAAAGCAACTAATAGAGTGGCAGCGGTTACTTTGTCTTTAACGCCATTTCTAACCTTTTCCAAATCATCAAATTTTGAGGAGGCAAAGGTCTATTTTATGGTATAAGCAAATTGTAAAACTTATAGCAATTGGTATAAAGAAAATATAAAGAACCATCATCTAATCATTTGATTTCCTTTTAATTTTTTAAGGTAGCTATTGCTATAAAGCCTATACTTTTTTCTTTATAATAAATTTATACCATAGCGTAATTCTTAATATCCCCTTAATACTATTGCCCTTATTTTTGTATTGTTCAAATTTGTTAATGATATGAAGTTACATACGTTAATTATTATGGGGATTGTTCCAGGTAGTAATACTGGTTATCTGATAGGTGGAATTATAGCACTGCTTATTCTCATCTACCTATTGTACTCGCTTATTAAACCTGAAAAATTTTAAACCAATTATTGAACATTAGAGAGTAGTATTATAATGTTGAAATAAACTGGAAATAATATTCATTTAAACCTTTAATTATGCATGAGATTATTCAGATAATAATTTTCATCATTGCAATAGTTCTGCTTACCCCCATAATCGGTAGGTATATGGCAAGAGTATTTCTTAATGAGAAGCACATCTTAAAGCCATTGCTTGGTTGGTTAGAAAAGTTGGTTTATCGCGCCTGTGGTATTGATAGCAACAGTGAGATGAATTGGAAATCTTACACCATCAACCTTTTAGTTTTTAACTTTTTTGGTTTTATGGTTGTATTCCTATTACAATTAGTTCAACGTTACCTTCCACTTAACCCGCAGCATTTATCGAATGTTCCTTGGCATCTCTCTTTTAATACTGCGGTTAGCTTTATGACCAATACTAACTGGCAGTCGTATGCCGGTGAAACAACGCTTGGGTATTTGGTTCAAATGATTGGGTTAACGGTTCAGAATTTTGTTAGTGCAGCCACTGGTATTGCTGTTCTGATTGCTTTGATGAGAGGGTTAACCCACAAAACTACCGAATTACTTGGCAATTTTTGGGTTGATATGACACGCGCTGTTTTGTATGTACTTCTACCATTATCAATATTATTATCAATACTACTTCTAGGACAAGGGGTGGTTCAAACCTTTTCTCCTAATGTAAAAGCAAAGACACTGCAGGGTGTTGAGCAGACAATCCCACTTGGACCAGTAGCATCGCAAGTAGCAATAAAACAGCTGGGAACCAATGGTGGAGGTTACTTTAACGCGAATAGTGCCCACCCATTTGAGAACCCAACACCGTTCAGCAATTTCCTTGAAATGCTTGCCATTTTTTTAATACCAGCCGGACTAACCTTTACGTATGGTCGTTTTGCTGGTTCAAACCGTCAGGGTTGGACAATATTCACGGTGATGTTTATCCTTTTCCTATTGGGTCTTTTCACCTCACTATATTCCGAATATCATCACAACAATGTATTGCATATCGCAAGTAATATGGAGGGGAAGGAAACTCGATTCGGGGTAGCCAATAGCGTACTTTTCTCAGTTGTAACAACCGATGCGTCGTGTGGTGCTGTAAATGCGATGCATGATAGTCTTTCTCCATTATCAGGTTTTGTATCGCTATTCAATATAATGCTTGGTGAGGTTATTTTCGGGGGTGTTGGAGCAGGTATGTATGGGATGGTTATTTTTATAATACTCACGGTTTTCATCGCGGGGCTTATGGTGGGTCGAACGCCCGAATATCTTGGCAAAAAAATAGAAGCGTTCGAGGTTAAAATGTCGATAATTGCTGTACTTGCCCCTAGTTTTGTTATTCTTCTATTTACTGCTATTGCGTCAACTACCACTGCAGGATTATCCGCTCTGAATAATAGCGGGCCTCATGGCTTTACTGAATTGCTCTACGCATTTAGCTCTGCCGCGGGGAATAATGGCAGCGCCTTTGCTGGTTTAAATACTAATTCAGCTGGTTACAACATTGCTCTTGCTATAGGCATGTTAATAGGAAGATTTTGTGTAATTGCTCCAATCCTTGCTATTGCAGGGAATATGGCTCTTAAAAAAATTACACCGCCATCTTCGGGAACATTCAAAACCGATAATTGGTTATTTGTGGTTCTACTGGTTGGTGTAATCCTTATTATTGGTGGGTTAACGTTTTTCCCTGCACTTGCGTTAGGTCCTATAGTTGAGCATTTGCTAATGAATGCAGGTGTAACCTTTTAATTCCTGAAGCTATGTCAATGAGGCAGAAAAAAGATAATCGTCTGTTTACCCAGAAAATGCTACTTCAAGCAGTAAAGGGTTCTTTTATAAAATTAAACCCTTCGCTGTTAATTAAAAATCCTGTTATTTTTATTGCTGGGGTTTGCGCATTTATTACGACTGTAATAGTTTTTAAAGATATCTTAACCCACAATTTCTCATCTTTTAACTTTCAGATTACAGTTTGGCTTTGGTTTACAGTGCTTTTCGCAAACTTCTCGGAGGCGATTGCCGAGGGAAGAGGGAAAGCACAAGCCGAGAGCCTTAAGAAAAGTAGAATTCAAACGAAAGCCCGTAAAATTGAGAATGGCAAGGAGGTTGAAGCTTGGGCAACCCTTTTAAAGAAAGGCGATATTGTTGTATGCGAAGCGAACGAGGTTATCCCTGCTGATGGTGAGGTAATTGAGGGTATTGCAAGCGTCGATGAATCTGCTATTACCGGTGAATCTGCTCCTGTAATTCGCGAAAGCGGTGGCGATAGAAGTGCCGTAACAGGTGGGACTAAGGTGATTAGTGACAGAATAGTTATACGCATCACCTCTGAACAGGGCGATACATTCTTAGATAGAATGATTTCGCTGGTTGAGGGAGCCAGACGACAAAAAACTCCAAACGAAATTGCTCTAACAATCCTGCTTTCAGGGTTAACAATTATTTTTCTGCTTGCAGTTGTCACCCTACCTGCATTCTTTGCCTACAGTCTGAAAGCATCGGGGATGCCTGCATCTCATAATTTGACATTGCCTGTGCTAATCGCTCTGCTGGTATGCTTAATACCAACCACCATTGGGGGTTTACTAAGCGCAATCGGAATTAGCGGATTGGACAGATTACTCCAAAAAAATGTTATTGCCACTAGCGGAAAAGCCATTGAAGCAGCCGGAGATGTTGATGTTTTGTTAATGGATAAAACGGGAACAATTACCCTTGGAAATCGGATGGCAACCGATTTTATCCCTGCTGAAAATGTGAGCTTGGAAACCCTTGCCGATGCCGCACAGCTTTCATCACTTGCCGATGAAACGCCCGAAGGACGATCAATTGTTGTGCTCGCAAAAGAACAGTTCAACATACGAGGTAGGAATATGGAATCGTTACACACCTCATTCATTCCATTCACCGCTCACTCGCGGATGAGCGGGGTTGATATTACATTAGCCAACAATGAAGTTCGCTCAATACGTAAAGGGGCAGCCGATTCCATAAAGAAATTTGTTGAGAATAACGATGGCTTCTTTCCAAAAAAAATTGATGAGATAGTCGCGAATTTGGCAAGACAAGGAGCTACACCTCTCGTCGTTGCTGAGAATAATCGAGTTCTTGGAGTAGTCCATTTAAAGGATATCGTAAAGGGGGGGATTAAGCAACGCTTTGCTTTGCTCCGATCGATGGGGATACGAACAATTATGATTACTGGTGACAATCCTCTAACTGCCGCAGCAATTGCCGCCGAAGCTGGTGTTGACGATTTTCTGGCCGAGGCTACACCCGAAGATAAACTCTTCCGAATTCGTGAGGAGCAAGCAAAGGGTCACCTTGTTGGTATGATTGGCGATGGTACTAATGATGCACCAGCCCTTGCTCAGGCTGATGTAGGAATTGCCATGAATACAGGAACTCAGGCTGCCCGTGAAGCAGGCAATATGGTTGACCTAGACAGTAACCCAACCAAGTTGATTGAGGTAGTTGAAACAGGAAAACAGCTGCTAATGACCCGTGGTGCGCTTACAACCTTTAGCATAGCCAATGATGTTGCAAAGTATTTTGCCATAATCCCTGCAATTACCACTAGTCTCTACGCTTCATCACTTGCTCAGGGTCCACTTGCTGCTCTAAATATCATGAAACTCGCCACTCCACAAAGTGCTATTCTTAGCGCAGTTATTTTTAATGCGCTAATCATAATAGCCTTAGTCCCCTTGGCACTAAAAGGGGTTATTTACCGTCCATTATCTGCGAACAAGATTCTTACCCGTAACCTTCTAATCTTTGGCCTTGGTGGGCTTATTGTTCCGTTTATTGGCATTAAGCTGATAGATATGCTAATTATATTTCTTCATCTAGTTTGATATCTGTATAAAAATGAAATCATCAATAATAATCGGCCTAAAGTTTTTACTCGCAATGACCATCTTAACGGGTATTGCATATCCATTTCTTATTACAGGAATAGCCCAATTGGCATTTCATAGTAAAGCCAATGGCAGTCTAATTCAAAGGGATGGTCAGGTAATTGGTTCGGAGTTAATCGGACAAAAGTTCGATAGCAGTATTTACTTCTGGTCAAGACCATCGGCAACCGATTACAGCTCCTTGCCTTCAGGTGGTTCAAACTATGGCCCAACCAGCAAGGATTTGAAAATCCTTGTTAATCAACGAAAGTCAAAATTCATAAAAGAGAACATGGTACTGGATACAATAAAACTCCCTGCGGAAATGCTAACGACTTCAGCAAGCGGACTCGACCCTCACATTTCTCCTAAAGCAGCATTGCTTCAGGTTGATAGAATTTCAAAAGCAAGGGAGTTTAATGAATCTCAAAAGCAGCAGCTAAAAAATCTTGTTCAGAGCAAAACCGAGAAACTCCAATTCTCTCTCTTGGGAGAACCAAGAGTAAACATTTTAATCCTAAACCTTGAACTCGATAAACTTGACCAGAATATTACAAACAACAAATAAATCTATGTTATGAAAACTTCAATCCGTAGCAAAAAATTTACGACAGGTATGGTGCTTTTTATGGTAATAATTTTGTTGTTATCGATCTCCTCTGCTTTTTACCTAAATAGGTTGTCGGGAAAGACAAGTGCAATTTTAAAAGAAAATCATTATTCAGTTGTTTATGCTCGAGACATGTCAGAAGAACTGATAAATATAAATCAGGGAATTATTAATTGTTTTTTAGTAAACCGAAATCCTGATACATTAATTATTAACAAAGGGTTTGGTTTATTTAACAAAACCCTTAAACTTGAGAAAAACAATATTACGGAGATTGGCGAAGATCTACTCGTCTCTAATATTGAAACAAATTATAAAGATTATCGCGATTCGGTTATAAAATTTAACAAATCACCAAATCTGGCTTTGAATGTTATTAATCTTCAAAAGAAATTTGATGTTCTTTACCAACAATTGATGCAGCTGTCTCAGATGAACGAGAAAGCCATTGAAGCAAAAACTGATGATGCTAAAGTTTCAGCAAAAAAAGCAACGTTACAAATGACATTTATTGGTACCTTATGCTTTTTGATCGCATATGGTTATACCTTTATCTTTGCATCGTATTTCAATGATCGATTTTATAGACTGTATAATGGGATAAAAGAGATAGCTCCCAGTAATTACAACCAAAGGCTTTATATAAGTGGAAACGATGAACTTAGCGAAATTTCATTTATTTTTAACGAGATGGCCGATAGGATTAATAAAATTGATCAGGATAGTATTTACTCAATACAAGAACCGGTAAAAAAAGAGTTGAATATAAGCGAATTGCAAGAGTTAAAAAGCATTTTAGAGAAGATGAGAATCTTTGAAAATCAGGCAAGCGAACTGATTTCAAGGCTTGAAAAAAAGTAATTACCAATGAACCTAGATGACAATAGACCAAATCCCGACGAACTGTTAGCTATGCTAAAGCAGGAAGAGGAGAAGAGTAAGCGGGGCAAGCTGAAAATCTTTTTTGGTATGTGCGCCGGTGTGGGTAAAACCTTTTCGATGCTACAATCAGCCCATACTGATAAGTCGAAAGGTATAGATATTGTCATTGGCTACATTGAAACACATAACCGACCTGAAACCAACGAGCTGATCAATGGACTAGAGGTGATCCCCCGTAAAACTTACGATTACAAGGGGACTTCGCTATATGAGGTTGATATTGATGCTATAATTGCACGCAAGCCTCAAGTTGTATTGATCGATGAGTTCGCTCACACGAATGCGCCAGGCTGCCGCCATTTAAAAAGGTATCAGGATGTCATCGAAATCCTTGATAACGGAATTGATGTTTATACAACAGTAAACGTTCAGCATATCGAAAGTCGTTCCGATACGGTTGCCCAGATAACGGGTATTACCGTTCGAGAAACACTACCCGATGAGATATTTGAAAGGGCAGATGATATTGAACTGGTTGATATAACCCCCGATGAACTACTCCAACGATTCTCCGAGGGAAAAGTTTATACACCGGAACGTTCGGGTGAGGCTATACAAAATTTTTTCAGGAAAGGAAATATCACTGCTTTACGCGAGATGGCGCTACGAATTGTTGCTGATGGGGTTGATAAACAGCTCCGCCAGTACATGCAACAGAAACGTATTTCAGGCCCATGGAAATCGGGTTTACACCTAATGGTGGTTATAGGACCAAGCCCCGAATCGGCTAAACTGGTACGATGGGCAAAAAATCTATCCTATACGATGGGGGCAACCCTGCTTGCCCTTTTTATTGAGACACCAAGAAAGCTTTCAACCTCACAGCAGGAACAGCTAACAAAGAATATCAACCTTGCCAAACAGCTTGGGGCTGAGTTTCTCACTACATCAGGTGATGATTTAGTTAAAGCCATTTTAAATATTGCCCAAAGGGAGAACATATCGCATATCGTAGTTGGCAAACCAAGGCATCGGACATTATACGCCATGCTAGTATTGGGTAATTTTGTAAATAAGCTCATTCGTCATAGCGGCAATATCGACGTTTATGTTCTGGGTTCTGATATGCCTAAGGATAATCAGTACCTGAAGTATATCACCATACCATCATTTACCTCCGATTTCTCCCAGTATTTTCTTGCGGGTTTAATAACAATACTTACCGCTCTGATTTTTTTCCCATTTAGAGAAGTAATTGCATACCAGATTGTAGCTTTTGCTCTGTTATTCATTGTTTCAATACTTACTATTTTTTTAGGAATTGGGCCTATACTCCTTGCCGCAATGCTTAGCGCATTGCTTTGGGATTACTTTTTTATACCCCCATCGTTCACGTTACACATAGGTAAACCCGAAGATGTATTAATGCTTGTTATGTATTTTATGATCGCCCTGCTTAATGGTATTTTAACCTCTAGGATTCGTAACCAGCAGAAGTTGACCTATGTGCGTGAAGAGCGAACAGGTGCGCTGTACCAGCTTACAAAAGGGCTATCGCTTGCATCAGGAATCGATGACGTCATCAAGGTTTCGGCGAATGGCATTAGCAAATTTTTTAAGTTCGAATGTGCAATATTAATCCAGGAGGGGAATAACGAGCTGGAACACAAGATAAGGTACGATACAAAGCTAAAATTCTCCAACTCGGAGCTGAGCATTGCCTCCTGGGTATTTCATCATCAGAAAAAAGCGGGTAAGCATACCGATACCCTCCCCTCAACAGAATTCACCTTTTACCCGCTTAACACAAACCGTATGCATCTTGGTGTAGTTGCGGTTAAACATGATAAAGCGTTCTCCGGTGAAGAGGAGATTTTTTGGGATACCTTTAAGACGCAGATTTCAAATGCCGTTGAACGTGAATTCTTGAATGAGTTGGCTCGCAACGCCTCTATCCTCAACGAGTCCGATAAGCTTTATAAAACATTATTCAACTCCATTTCTCATGAACTTAGAATCCCAGTGGCTACAATCATGGGAGCCACTGATTCGCTGCTTTCTGTTGATTACGATAAGGAAACTTACACAAAGTTATGCACTGAGATTTTTACAGCATCGGAACGGTTAAACCGATTGATCGAAAATTTACTAAACATGTCGAGGCTCGAATCAGGAAGAATTTTACCTAGATTAGACTGGCACGACGTTAACGATCTGGTGAATAAGGTAATCGATAATCTCAAAACCGAGCTAACTAATTTCAACCTTGAGGTGGTAATCCCTGACAATATGCCTTTAGTCAAGATAGACTATGGATTGATAGAACAGGTATTGCATAATCTGCTATTCAATGCCACTCAGTATTCACCCCATCGTACAACAATCAGGGTAAAGATATACTACGACAAGCCTAATTTAGTTATACTTGTTATGGATCGAGGTCCAGGATTCCCAAAGAATGCAATCCCTCATGTTTTTAATAAATTCTATCGGGTTGAGGGAACAAAGGCAGGTGGAACTGGTTTAGGTTTATCTATCGTTAAGGGATTTGTTGAAGCGCATAATGGGACTGTCGCAATCACGAACCGACAGAATGGTGGTGCTCGTTTAATGGTTAAAATACCAACCGAAATACACGATTTGGGGATAATTCAACTAGAGTAAAATTATGAGCCACGAGAACTTAATTCTGATTATTGACGATGAAGTACAGATTAGGCGGTTGCTTGAAATCACCTTAACCGCCGATGGCTATAAGGTTAAAGAGGCATCTACAGGCAAGGATGGACTAATTGCAGCAGTGACCTATAACCCATCGCTAATATTACTCGATTTGGGTCTGCCCGATGAGGACGGAAGTATCATTCTAAAGCGGTTAAGGGAGTGGTATAAAAATCCTATTATTATCCTCTCGGTCCGAAATTCGGAGGAGGATATTATCAGTGCGCTGGATAATGGAGCTACCGATTATCTCACAAAACCATTCCGAACGGGAGAATTACGGGCCAGAATAAGATCAGCATTTCGATTGATTAAAAGCGAAATCGAGAATAACCCATTACTCACATTCCAAAGCTTAACCATCGATTTAACAAATCATTCAGTAAAAAAGAATAACGAGTTGCTTAAACTCACATCAACTGAATTTTCGTTGCTCGCATTACTTGCTAAGAATGCTGGAAAAGTTTTAACCCATCAGTATGTGCTTAGAGAGGTTTGGGGTTACGGTTATATCGACCAAACCCAATATTTACGGGTATTTGTTGCTCAACTTCGCAAAAAGATAGAGGAGAACCCATCAAAACCGAAGTTCATTATTACGGAATCAGGGATTGGGTATAGGTTCTCTGAATAATATCATTATCACTTAATTCTACTTTAACAGTTTAGAATAATCCACGAAAAATCAACCTATTTACCCCAATCCCTAAAGGGAGTAGGTTGATTTTTGACTTCGTCGAACTTGCTTCGCTTCGGTTCTGCTTTCTCCCTTTAGGGTAAGGGGTAAAAAAGCAGAAAAATCTTACAGAAAACTTAATCTGTTAAAGTAGAATTAAATTGCTCGGAAAAAATCATAGTTAATCTGCTCCAGTTCGGCCATACTGGGATAAGGGTAAGATATAATTTCATTCTTATCGCCTACATAGAAACCCGTACTTATAGTTCTGTAAAGCAAAGAACCTGAGAAAAACCGCTGTACGGTTTTCATATGCTTTTTATCCTCAGTCCTGAGAATTTCGAGGCAATCTCTTAGATGCTCAACATTATGATAGGGTAGATGTTCAGCAGATCCTGAAAGAGGATTGCTAGCAAGCTCTTCCAACTTCAGCTCAACAAAGCACAACTTTGGTACAACGATGTGGATAGAACCATCGGTGATTAACTTTAAAAATTCTGATGGGGTTAACGTACTTGCAACCAATGGATTTACTGGACACATCTCCTGATAAAGATGTAATCTGTTTTTGACCTCAACACCTATATCGTAAGTAGTTTTTTTTAGCTCCAATACTATTCCTTTATCCGTAGTAAGGTATAGCGATTTTAATGCTTTTAACGGAAGTGATTCTAGCGCTTTGTAAACCGAAAGGTAGACTGAACTCTTTGGGGCACCATCCGGTTTCTTCACACAACGACTTTTGACATAATCCATATCGATCGAGTCCTTGATCTGTTCAACATCAACCTCGAAGAATATTGCTTGACCTACATTTCTTTTTTTTGTGCCGGTAGCCATGTACATACCAAACTCCTTTGGCGGAAGCATAGATGCAATCAACGCCTCAGGAGTTGTAGATAGATAAAAATAGGTACTCATAGTTTTAATTATTAAATATCATTTAAGTAATAGAAAACTATTTTGAAGCACTTTACTTAAAGGCAAAAACCGTTAAAGAACGACTCTTCTTTGAATTTTACCAACTATAACATAAAGCAAAAGTATGATATTAGGTGGCTGAATGTCAAATCAATTTATCCCAAACTTTATAAAAACCAAAAGCGGTTTCAATTTGAATTGAAACCGCTTTATATATAAGAAATGTAATTTACTAAGCCAATTTCACCATAATGGTTTTAATGGCATCAGAAACATCCTCCGCTTTATCTACCGATTTTTCAAGCGTCTCGAGTATCTCCTTCTTTTTAATCAATTCGAAAGGATCCTTCTCGTTATCGAAAAGCATTGATATTCCTTGATGGTAAAGATCATCTCCCCTGTTCTCAAGTGTGTTGATGGTTATACAAGATTCAATAATTTTATCCTTATTGCTAGCAGGATCTTTCATCAGGTCAACCGATTTTTCAATCTCTTGTGCGGCTAAATAAATTACCTCAGCAAACTCAAGAAATACAGGAATATATGTTTTAGGCTTGTAAAGCCTAATTCTTTGCCCAACACCATTGATGGTATCAACAACATCATCGATGTTAGATGCCAACTGCTGAATATCCTCCCGGTCGAATGGGGTGATAAACGACTTGTTCAGCTGATCGAATATGGTATGGGTTATATCATCGCCAATTTTCTCAAGTTCTTTAATCTGTCTGACATAGGACTCTTGCAGCTCTATATCTTCTGTAGCCATTAAGAGTTTTAGAACTTCAGCAGTTTTAATCAGGTTTTGTGCATCCCTTTCAAATAATGGGTAGAAAGAGTGATCTTTGGGCACAAAGAATTTTAATAATGTATCAATGTTCATTGTAATAAGTTTATATTATTAGTATTTACTTTCCGATTAAATATTCTCTATAAAATCCAAGTTAGAATGTGGTAAACAATTGCGCTAACCACTGCAGAAATTGGGATTGTTAGAATCCATGCCCAGAATATTTTTGTGGTTACCCCCCATTTTACAGCAGAAAAACCTTTCCTAGCACCAACACCAATAATTGCTCCGGTTATTGTATGGGTAGTACTCACTGGTATTCCGAAATGGGTTGCGCCAAAAAGGGTTAATGCCCCTGCGCTCTCAGCGCAAAAACCTTCGAAGGGTTTTAGTTTGGTTATCTTCTGCCCCATCGTCTTTACGATACGCCAACCACCGAATAACGTTCCAAAAGCTATTGCAGCCTGACATGAAAGTACTATCCATAATGCAATTGGGGCATCTTTTGCTGTTTGACCAGCAACAATTAAAGCAACCCAGATTATACCCATCGATTTCTGGGCATCGTTACCTCCATGTCCGAGACTAAATGCTGATGCAGAAACCAACTGAAATCGTCGAAAGTATTTATCAACTTTGTACGGTGTCTGTTTTCGACTTATGTAAACCACAATTGAAGATATAAAAAAGGAGATAATCATTCCAAGAAAAGGGGCAATAACAATAAAAGCAACAATTTTAAGAACCCCTCCAATAACAACAGAACCAAACCCTGCCTTTGCAACTGCTGAACCAATAAGTCCCCCAACCAATGTGTGAGAAGAACTGGATGGAAAACCCCACCACCATGTTACTAAATTCCATGTAATAGCAGCAACAAGGGCTGCAGCAATTACAGATAAACTAATTATTTCAGGATTAACAACACCTTTCCCCATTGTTGTCGCAACTTTTAATGGAAAAACTAAAAAGGCAACGAAATTAAAAAAAGCAGCCATGCAAACTGCTGTAAAAGGGGATAATACTTTTGTAGAAACAATAGTAGCAATTGAATTTGCTGAATCGTGAAATCCATTGATAAAATCAAAGATTAACACAAGTGCAATAACAATATATAAAAAGGTCATAGTAGAATTTTATGAGTGTTGTACTAAAGATGTCGGCTTAAGGTATTATTCATAAAAACAAGAATTGATTAATTTACTATCATACAACTATTTATATGATTATAATCTTCAATTTTTGGATTTGTAAAGTACCAATATTGAAACGATTAACCAAGTAAAAAGAGCAAAATGTTAAAAGGGGTGTTGAGAAACATTCGATTAATGATAATTTAGTTTTAAGGTTGAAATGTGAACCCTTTATTACCAGAAGGGGTGGCGTAAATAAATGAAAAATTCCATGCTAATTATCATTACCTACCCCAAATAAATACAATACAATAAAACAATGTTGATAAAATTTATCAGGCACTAATCCCTCGAATAGCTATATTTACCGCTTAATTGGATAGTTGTGAAAGATAAAAACTTTGCCAGCACGGTTGAGGTCATCGCTAAAGGGTTCAAAGAGGTGATGGAGGGTGAACGATCGTTAAATCAGGTTAGCTCCTACTGGATTAAACAGAACCCCGATTGGAATACTATAAACCGAGGATTCTTCGCCGAAACACTGATGGAGGGGGTTCGCTGGTGGAGGCTTTTGAATACATGCGTAAACACTACCCTAGATGCCAAAAGCAAGGATTCCTATAGGCTTATGGTGCTTACCTACCTTCTGGTAAAGAGCAAGGATGAGCGGGTTGGGGAGTTCTTTTCGCCATCGTTACAGAATGATATCAATAGATGCTACCAACAGCTGCTTGGCGAAAGAGCCATTGCTGAATCGATTCCCGATTGGCTCGATTTGCTTGGAGTAAGTGAGCTTGGAGATTCGTGGACAAGCGAGATTAAAGCATTGAACGCCATGCCACCTATCGTTTTGCGCGTTAACATGCTGAAAACAACCAGTAGTGAACTTTTAAAAAGGTTAACAAACGAAGGGTTTGAAGTAAATGGCTTGAATCTGCCGGATGCTTTGATGCTAAGGAAGCGAGCAGATATCTTTAAGTCAAAAGCCTTTTTTGATGGTCACTTTGAAATTCAGGATGCATCGTCGCAGAGGGTTGCTCCATTTCTCCAGGTTTCTCCAGGGATGAGGGTAGTTGATGCTTGCGCAGGGAATGGTGGGAAAACACTGCATATAGCAAGCCTGATGAAGAATAAGGGCAAAATACTGGCCTTAGATAATGCTGATTGGAAGCTCGAGGAGCTGTTGAAACGTTCATTAAGAGCTGGGGTTACGATAATTGAACCTCGACCCATCACTACAACCAAGGTTGTTAAGCGCTTAAAAGATACTGCCGATAGGCTTCTGCTTGACGTTCCCTGTTCGGGGCTGGGTGTTCTTCGCCGAAATCCCGATTCGAAATGGAGGCTAACCCCTGAGAAAATTCAGGAGATCAGAACGCTTCAATCTTACATTCTTGATAAATACACTCAGATGGTTAAGCCGGGTGGTAAATTCGTTTACTCCACGTGTAGTATCCTTCCATCCGAGAATCAAGAACAGATTCAATCGTTTCTATCTAGGTCTAATGGGGCATTTACCCTCGAAGAGGAAAAGATTATTTTACCCTCTGTAAGCGGATTTGATGGATTCTATATGGCGAGGGTTGCAAGAGTGAAGTAGTTGTAAAAAACAATTAATTACGAACACTAATGACACAGATAATACAGATTGAAACAGATAAAAATTCAGTGATAATCAGTTAAATCTGTGTGCTATTAAATTTAGCTTTTCACCAAAATATTAGTTTTCTTTCAAACACTAATTCGAAGTTGAATTTACCTTTTGTCTTTTGAAATAATTTCCACGAACTACTCCTCAACAATCTTCCCGAACAGCGTTGCTGGGTTACAATCGGTGATCTCAACAAAAACATAATCGCCAATATGATGGTCTTGCCTTGGGAATACCACAACCTTATTCTGCGAAGTACGCCCATAAAAATCGTTCACTGATTTCTTTGATTCCCCTTCAATCAACACCTCGAAGCTTTTACCAATATCGCTTCGTTTGCTCACCGCAGAAAGTTTGCCTTGAAGTTCAATTATCTGGGAAAGTCTTCGACTTTTAACATCTTCTGGCACATCATCTTTAAACTTACGAGCAGCCTTAGTATTTGGCCTCTCGGAGTACTTGAACATATAGGCGAAATCGAATTTCGCCCACTCCATTAATGATAGAGTTAGGTCCTGATCAAGTTCCGTTTCAGTGCAGAAGCCTGCAATAAAATCGGTGGAAATAGTACAATCGGGAAGAATATCGTGGATAGCTTCAATCCGTTCCATATAGTACTCGCGGGTATAGTCACGGTTCATCAGTTCAAGGATTCTAGTTGAACCCGATTGAACTGGTAGATGTATATGATTGCAAATATTCTCGTACATCGCCATCGTGTAAAGCACCTCATTATTTAAATCCTTGGGGTGCGATGTTGAAAATCTCACCCTTAGCTTCGGGTTCAGCGTTGCAACCATCTCGAGCAGTTCGGAGAAGTTGGTATAATGAAATTGGTGCAGTAATCCCTCATGCTTCCAATGATAAGAATCTACATTTTGCCCAAGCAGAGTAACTTCACGATAGCCAGCATCAACTAGCTCCATGACCTCACGAATAATTGTTTTGGGATCGCGGCTACGCTCAGCACCACGAACGTAAGGAACAACGCAGTACGAGCACATGTTGTTGCACCCTCGCATAATGGAAACAAAAGCCGATACGCCATTCTTATCGAGCCTAACAGGGCTGATATCGCCATACGTTTCCTCTCTTGAAAGGAGAACATTAATCCCCTTTTGCCCTCCCTCAGCGGCTCTCAAAAGGACAGGTAGTTCACGATAAGCATCAGGTCCAACGACTAAATCAATCACCTTTCGCTCCTCAATCAAACTCTCTTTAAGCCTTTCGGCCATACATCCAACAACACCAACGAGTAGCGCTGGTTTTTGTTTTTTAATCTTGTTGAAAAGTTCTAATCTCTTTAAAACCCTATTCTCTGCATTCTCTCTTATGGAGCAGGTATTGATAAGAATTATATCAGCAGCATCAATTATATTGGTAATGGCATAACCATTGGAATGAAGAATTGAGGCAATCACTTCGCTATCGCTAACGTTCATCTGGCAACCATAAGTTTCGATAAAAACTTTTGGTCTATCGTCATTTGGCTGAATATCTATATTATCGAATAACGCGCCTTGATCCTCATTAAAATTCATTGGATGTATTTTTTTACAAATTTAGTCATCTATAACAAATATCCTTTTCTAAGTTTCGTTTTTATCATCATAAATATATTTTGCTTGAAAATTCAATTAAATTTGAGTCGTTATTTAAATTGTATAAAATTATTACTTTTAATACTTTAGACAAGTGTAACTTAATATTAATCAGCGCATGTCAGGACATAGTAAATGGTCTACAATTAAAAGAAAAAAGGGAGCTATAGATTCAAAACGCTCAAAAATTTTTTCGCGAATCACAAAGGAAATAACCGTTGCTGTTAAGGAGGGCGGATCAGATCCTGAAGGGAATGCAAGGCTTCGATTAGCGATCAATAACGCTAAGGGTGAGAATATGCCCAAGGATAATATTATTCGAGCCATTAGTAAAGCTGAAAAGGATCCTAACAGCTTCCATGAAATTACCTTCGAAGGTTACGGACCTGGAGGAGTGGCCATAATCCTTGAATGCCTAACCGATAATAACAATAGGACTGTTAGTGCAGTTCGCTCTCAATTCTCGAAAAAAGGGGGAACTCTTGGTACTAATGGTTCTTTAGACTTCCTGTTCGATCGTAAAGGGATTTTTACTATTCAAAAGGATAAAATTAACATAGACGAGCTTGAACTCGATTTAATTGATGCCGGGGCTCAGAACATTGAGCTAACAGAAGATTCCTACATTGTTACGACTGCCATGGAGGATTTTGGGAAGATGAATAAAAAGATGGAGGAACTTAAGGTTGAAGTTGAGAATGCCGCACTTCAACGAATTCCAAACGATTATAAGAACCTTGATCGGTCTACTGCGATAAAAGTTTTAAGGCTAGTTGATGATTTTGAGGATAATGAGGACATTCAAAATGTTTACCATAATCTTGATGTTACCGATGAGGTAATTGCTGCAATGGAAAGCAATGACTAACCGATAATATTCTCTTTAGAAATCCTCTAAAAAAATTCGAGTTCATTCCTGCGCATGCAGGAATTGAAAATCGGCGAAGCCAATCCATAGCTAGCAAAGCGTAAAATAGATTAGATTCCGGGACTACGCCCGGAATGACAATACTGTTTATTTATGATTGCCTTTTAATACCACTATGGCAGCAGATTTTATTCTTGCACTAGATCAGGGGACATCGAGTTCACGAGCAGTGATCTTCGACAGGTACCAACAACCTTTAGGTATGGAGCAGATTGAGTTTACTCAATACTACCCTAATCCAGGTTGGGTTGAACACAATCCCGAAGAAATTTGGGATACTCAGATTTCGGTAGCAAAATATCTGCTGAAGAAGTTAAAAATTACGCCGAATAGAATTGCGGCAATTGGAATAGCGAATCAGCGAGAAACAACTGTTGTTTGGGATAGGGAAACTGGGCGTCCTATTCATAATGCCATTGTATGGCAGGATCGGCGTACTGCCGACACCTGTGAATGGCTAAGAGAACAAGGATTAGAAGAGTATATCAAGCTAACCACCGGCCTTGTAATCGATTCATACTTCTCAGCAACAAAACTCATCTGGATTCTGAAAAATGTCCCCGGAGCTCAGAAACTTGCTCTGCAAGGTCGATTGGCATTCGGGACTATAGATTCATGGTTGCTTTGGAAGTTAACCGGAGGAAAAGTCCATGCAACAGACTCAACCAATGCATCACGTACCATGCTTTTCGATATTTCATCACTTAAATGGGATGAAAAAATGCTTGAAACCTTGAATATTCCGATTAGCATGCTACCAAACGTTTTGCCCTCATCGGGAATTTTTGGCTATACCGCTAATGGTATCTTTGATGGCTGCTCTATTCCAATTTCAGGTATTGCTGGTGACCAGCAATCAGCGCTATTCGGACAAAAATGCTTTGATGCAGGGGATGCTAAAAACACCTACGGTACAGGTTGCTTTATGCTAATGAATACAGGAAATAAACCTATAATCTCAAATTCAGGTTTACTTACAACCATTGCATGGCAAATTGGTGATGAAGTTAATTATGCGCTTGAGGGTAGTATTTTTATTGCTGGAGCAGCAATAAAGTGGTTGCGCGATGGCTTAAAGATTATCAATAATGCTTCGGAGACTGAAGAGATAGCATTATCGGTAACCGACAATCAAGGGGTTTATATAGTTCCAGCCTTTACTGGGCTTGGTGCTCCTCATTGGGATATGTACGCACGAGGTGCTATTTTTGGTCTAACGCAAGGAGTTACTGAAAAGCATTTAGTTCGAGCCACTCTTGAGTCGTTAGCCTATCAAACTCGTGATATCATAGGATTGATGGAAGTTGATTCTGGAATTCACCTCAAAAGCCTAAAGGCGGATGGCGGTGCATCGGCCAATCGTTTCCTGATGCAATTTCAATCCGATATTCTTAGCGCTAAAGTAGTTTGTCCACCTTTTCCCGAGGCAACCGCATTTGGAACCGCTTTATTGGCAGGTATTGCAGTTGGATTCTACCAATCGAACGAAATTAGATCAACGCTACCCGGGAGCAAAATCTATAAGCCGAAAATGGGGCTTGAGCAAAGAGAACAACTCTATCGGGGATGGCTAAAAGCTGTTGATAGAACAAAAGGCTGGGCGAAAGAAGAATGAAAATGAAAAATGGATAATGAATAGTTTATAGTGATGATGAATGTTGCAATTTAGAAATTTGAGGGATTGAAAATATTAACAATTTTGAGTTTTACCTTCTATGAGTTTTCCTAAAGCTACCGTCAATACTAATTTTTGTCTTTTGATTTCTGTCCTTTACTTTCGGTGAACTTGCAAAATACGCTCGGTTGTCTTTTGAATTACCTGAATAGCTATCTTTGACCCCTCATTGTAATGAAATTCAATAATGAAAAAATATACTTTTTGGATTCTTGCTATTGTCTCAGTGCTCCTCATAAGCAGCTGTGGCAAGTTTGAAGATATCACCATACATGGGATGAAGGGTGTTAAACTGCGGGGGATAAAGGATGGTCGTATTCTTATAAGCCTAACACTTGATATCCAGAATCCAAATAATCGAAAAATCACCATCTCAAAAATTCACCTCAAGGCATGGCTTAATAATCGAGAACTTGGCACCCTAAAGAACTCCAGTAGAATAGTGCTAAAGCCTAATTCTCGTGAAGAGTATCAGGTTCCAATTGAGATTGTCCTTAGAACTTCGGCCGATATTTTTAAATTGATGACATTAAAGGAGGATATTATCAATCAGCTTACCATCGAGGGATTTATAAAAGGTCGTGTAATGTGCATCTCTAAAAAAATTAAAATCGAAAAGCAGCCCTTTTCACAGCTAGCAAAATCCTATAAAAGAAAAATTGAGGGGAAAGATAGTGTGCTCATTAATGAAGGTATTCAGCAAGCTGATACTCTAAAGGTTGAATAATTGTTTTGATGCACTTTGCGCGGAACTAGTTATTAGTTTCAGAAACAGGCGCTCTTCTTTTAAACTTTGATTTTTGTCTTTTGTCTTTTTACTTAATCATTCCATGATTTCTCTTTTTCGTTTCTAACTTCTTTTTCTACCTTTGCAGGGCATTTTCAAAACGGTTTTTAATGAGAAAACTCCTTATTCCTTTGTTTCTTATCTGTGCTACAATTAGCGCATTTGCTCAGGACTACACAGCTACCAGAGGGGACGATATTCTCGTTCAAATTCGTAAGAACAGCCCCAAGCAAGGAAAAATCACTCTTAATCAGGATCCTCAGATTGAGCGTGTTTTTAACCTCGATATACTTCAGAATGCCCGGCAACCCGGGATGTACGGGTATCGAATCAGAATCTATTTTGATCTAGGCCAAAAATCGCGTAAACACTCAGAGGATATCTCCGTTGAATTTATGCAGAACTATCCTGGTATATCGGTGTATCGTTCGTATGTAAGCCCTTACTACAAGGTATCGGTTGGCGATTTTCGTACACGTGATAACGCGCTTAAACTTTACCATCTATTACTTAAGGATTATCCCAAAGCCTTTATTGTCCCGGAGTGGGTGAATTTTCCACCGCTAGAATAAACAAAATATGCAGAGAATAGACGATATTCGGAAGCTAAAAGCCATCTCAAATGAAGTCCGTAAGGATAAAATCGAGGGCCTTGCTTCAACCGAATCGAATCATCTGTGCAATATGCTGAACTATTCCTTCGGTATTATGTTTTTATTTAACTACACACCATCAACTATTTATAAAAATGAGCGAGCAGATTAAACACGAGTGTGGCATTGCGCTGATTAGACTTTTAAAACCATTAGAGTACTATCAGGTAAAGTACGGATCGTGGAGGTACGGGCTACATAAGCTTTACCTTTTAATGGAGAAGCAGCACAACCGCGGTCAGGATGGTGCCGGGTTGGCAAGTATAAAATTTGATATTGAACCAGGGAAGAAATTTATCGATAGGGAACGGTCAAACTCACAAGCCTCGATAAGAGATATTTTTGATGCGGTAAATAAACCCTTTAAGAAATACGAAGGGAAACCAGAACTGCTTGATGATCCCACTTGGGCTAAGCAAAACCTACCTTTTGCCGCTGAACTTTACTTGGGTCATCTTCGTTACGGTACTTTTGGAAACAATAGCATCGATTACGTTCACCCCGTGATGAGGGAGAACAACTGGAAATCGAGAACGCTAGTTCTTGCCGGAAACTTCAACATGACCAATGTTGATGAGCTGTTCCAAAAATTGGTCGACCTTGGGCAATACCCTAAAGACTATTCGGATACAGTTACTGTACTTGAAAAGATAGGCCATTTTCTTGATGAGGAGAACCAACAACTTTTCAGACAATACAAAAACGAAGGTTTTTCCAATAAACAGATCAGCGATTTGATTGCGGATAATATCAGTATCAAAAAAACCTTACAAACATCAACCAAAGATTTTGATGGAGGCTATGCAATAGCTGGTTTGTTGGGACATGGTGATGCATTTGTACTCCGCGATCCATGGGGTATCCGACCTGCCTATTTCTTTGCAAACGACGAGATTGTTGTTGTGGCATCAGAACGTCCGGTTATTCAAACCGTCATGGATATTTCAGTCGATGAGATAAAGGAGGTTAAACCGGGCTACGCATTGATTATCCGAAAGGATGGCACAGTAAGTCACGATGAAATAAGAGTCCCACAACCTCGCAAATCATGCTCGTTTGAACGTATATATTTCTCCAGAGGAACCGATAAAAGCATTTACAAAGAACGGAAAATGCTCGGGGAACTGTTAACACCAGCAATTCTTCAAGCGGTAGATTTCGATTATAAGAATACCGTTTTCTCATTCATCCCAAATACCGCCGAAACAGCGTTTTATGGCATGGTTAAAGGAGTTGAGGATTTTCTGAAGAGGGAGAAAAAAAGAATGATCCTCGAAAAGGGGAGCTCTATTACTGAAAAGGAGCTGGATGACATTATCGCTTTGCGACCACGGGTCGAAAAAGTTGCTGTTAAGGATATCAAGCTCCGGACCTTCATCTCTCAGGATAAAGGACGCGATGATCTGGTTGGTCACGTATATGATGTTACCTACGGCATTGTAAATAACGAAGTTGATAACCTGGTTGTAATCGACGATTCCATTGTTCGTGGAACAACCCTTCGTGAAAGTATCCTAAAGATTCTTGACCGATTACATCCTGCAATGATTGTAGTTGTTTCCTCATGCCCTCAGATTCGTTACCCCGATTGCTATGGCATTGATATGGCAAAATTGGGTGATTTCGTAGCATTCCGAGCAGCAATAGATCTTCTCAAGGAAACAGGACAGGAAGGGGTTATCAATAACGTTTACAAGAGTTGTAAAGCCCAGCAAAATCTTCCAAAGGAGGAGATGGTGAACTATATAAAGGATATTTACAGGCCTTTTACTGCAGAGCAGATATCGGATAAAATCGCGAAAATACTTACCCCTAAGGGAATGAAAGCCAAGGTGAAAATTGTTTACCAGACCATTGAAAACTTACATATAGCTTGTCCTAACGATACTGGTGATTGGTACTTTACAGGAAATTACCCAACCCCAGGGGGCAATAAGGTGGTAAATACATCATTCATCAACTTTATTGAGGGGCGAAATCAGCGAGCTTACTAAGATTCCTTATCCTTCTTGGATGTATGCTGATATTTTTCCTTGATGCGCTTAAAGAAGCTGGTGATATGCCTTTCGAATTTATGTGAATAAATATCGGAGATCGTAATCATAATCCCGGTTTCCTCAACATCACCGAAGAATGGATTAATCACCGTTCCGAAAACTCGCATCGAGGGGCTGATATTCATATAAGAGTTGATTAACGGGGGAATCTTTTCGCCAAGGCTTCTAATTTCGTGGGAGAGTATCTTATAATCCTCCTTGTACGATTCCCCATTGAAAATCTTACTAAGTTTCTCTCGATCCATTTCAACAACCATAGGGTAAATAGGGGTAACTAATCCCTCGTTATCGCTAAAATACTTTTCGAAAAAGTAAAGTAGAAGATTTCGCGCATTTACATTGTATGTATTGTACATCGTTACCTTACCGAAAAAGTACTTAATATGTGGATTTTTGACAATCAATGCTCCTAGCCCATCCCACAGATTATCCAAAGCGTATATGCCCTTTCCAAGCCTATAGATTGATTGGTATCTCGGTTGAACGAACGAACGCCCCAGTTCAATCATGTAGGGCATATACTCAACCATAAATTTATCGGAAAAATTGAAGAGATGCTTTGTAGAAAGGTTAACCTCTTCCCCCTTGGTTGGATCGACGCTATGAAATCGGTATCCACCAACAATCTCTCTATCCTTGGGGTCCCAAACAATGAGCTGCTTATAACAATTCTTACATGTATCGTATTCATCAATATCAACGCTAAGTCCTGTTCCACCACCAACCGACCGGAATGTTAGTTCACGAAGCCTTCCAACCTCACGCATAAGGTTAGGAGAATCAATAGCGGTAAAGATGTACAAATCATTCCCTGCATTGTTCGTGTGGCGAACAAACTTATCGGGAGTAAGCTCCTGTTCAAGTAGCTTTTTATCTATGTGTTCGATGATCTGTTCCATGAACAATAATTTTTTCAAAAGTAATACTTATTCACGCTAATTGTTCAGCAAAATGGACTTAAAGGTTTCCTTCCATTTCGTAAACCCTTTCCTTTACCCAGTTTGCCCAATCTCGAGGTGTTCGAGAATTGTCAAAATATTGATACAATATGGGTTTTCCAATTTTTACAGTGATATTTTTCCCTTTCTGCTTAAACATTTCATCCACCAAGTAAAGCATCTCAATATTGGCTTTTATCCCGAAAAAACCTCTAATCCTAGCTAAGTTGTAGAAAAAATTTGAGTTCCTACCACTAAAAAAAACGGGTACAACATCTCGGTGATGTAGAACCGCTTTTGTAATAAAGCTTTTCTTCCACTCCAAGTCTTTAATCTTTCCTTGCTGTTTTCGTGAGCAAAGGCCTGCAGGAAAGTATAGAATTTGAGTGTTCGACGCATAAGCCTGCTCAAGAACTCGAGCATTCTGAGATGTTTGTGCTCCGTGCTTGTTTACAGGAATAAATACGCTCTGAAGCTGGGTTAAGTGC
Organism: Bacteroidales bacterium; assembly: GCA_043743775.1. Lineage (GTDB taxonomy): Bacteria > Bacteroidota > Bacteroidia > Bacteroidales > Tenuifilaceae > UBA8529. Next base: position 26,119 of record JAYTVX010000361.1, read on the forward strand.
ATCAATAAATCGTTAACAGGAAACTTCACCTCAGGGTATTTTTGCCCCAATAGATGAATAAGAATTATCCCATCCAAGCCCCCAAGCGGGTGATTGGAAGTGAATAGGTAACGACCTTCAGAGCTAATGTTCTCGATCCCCTCAACCTGATAGGTTACTTCCATCAGCCGAAGCACTGCATCGATAAATTCAACCCCCTGCTTCTGCCCATATTGTGAGAGAATTCCATTAATTTCATCCTGATGAATAATTCGCTTAAGGTATCGGATTACAAAGTGGGGTAAAGCCTTAAGGAGTCGAGGACTCTTGGCGCCGATCACCTTCTCGACATCAATAAACTTTTCGGTTTCTTCCACGAGAAAAACAATTTGATGATTCTTTACAAATATATGAATGAATAATTAAAGCTCGAATTATATACTGATTCGTTATAATGAATTTCTGCTCATATATTCATTCTCGTTTCCATTCCCTTCTGGAAGTGTAAAATAAAAACAACTCCCCTTCCCAACGCTGCTCTCGACCCAGATTTCGCCGTTGTTTTTCTCAACAAACTCTTTGCAAAGGATTAATCCTAAACCCGTGCCCGGCTCCTTGGCTGTACCTTCAGTTTTAACACTCTCCTCCACCTTAAAGAGTTTGCTTATGATCTCATCCTTGATGCCAACTCCCGTGTCAGACACGCTTACAACGATACGATTTTTGGATACTTTAACATCAACAGTAATTGAATCCCCTTTCCGGGAAAATTTAATGGCATTAGTAATCAGGTTGCGCAGTATCGTAAGAAGCATGTTATTATCAGCGTATACAATTAGATCCTCATTTAGCCCTGAACTGAGCTTGATCCCCTTAATGTTTGCAGATTCACTCAGGAGAATAATATTATAGTCAATCAGATTCCTAATATTTAAGATTTCGGGATTGAATTGGATCGCACCAGATTGAGATCTGCTCCATGTAAGCAGGTTCTCGAGCAGTTCGTAGGCTCTGGTTGATGTTTGATGCAAAACTTGAGCGAGCGAAAGGCTTTTTTCATACTCTCCACTCTCAATCTTTTCAATAACCAGGTCGGAGAACCCAAGAATAAGGTTGAAAGGATTTCGGAGATCGTGGGCAATAATGCTGAAAAATTTATCCTTGGTACTATTCGACACATTCAGTTCATTATTCATGTCTTCTAGCAATTCAGCATGTACACTCAACTCTTCCTGCCTCACCTCGAGTTCGGCTTGCTGCTCCTCCAGCTGTGTATTGACCTCCGATAACTCATTCGTTCTTTCCTGAACAGTTTGCTCTAATTGAATATTAACTGCTTTTAATCGTTTCCCATTTAGATAAACAATGGTATAAACGAATACAAGGCATACAAAAAAGTAAAGAATATACGCCCAAATCGTTCTATACCAAGGTGGAAGTATGGTAAATTCAAATAAGTTTTCTTTTCCAATGGTATCATAAGTATTTTTGGAGATAACCCTAAACCTATAGAATCCCTCATTCAGATTTGTATACTCTTTGGTTGTTGAGGTTGACCATTCAGACCATTTACTATCATAACCGTCGAGCTTAAACTGATATTTCAGTTCATTCTCGTTGCTAAACTCTGGTGCTGAGTAGCTGAACATTATAGAGTTGAACCGATAGCCGATTCTATACTTCAACGATTCATTCTGTGTGGTTGAGAAAATATACTTGCCACCCCTTTCAGAATAGAAATTTCCGAAAAAAATGCAAGAATCTCTATTAATACTAACTCTCCGAACGAAAGTATTAAACGCGGTATCTTTTTTTTCTTGTATTGATTGATCTAATTTAAAAAGACCCTCTGAACCTCCTATCCATAGATTATTCTCCGTGTCGAGGTATTCAACAAGCATCATCATTCTCGGAATCTTGTTAAAAGAGTGAGAATTCCATTGATAACTTCCATCTGATTTCCTCGATGCATACCCAATTGATCCATGATAGTTCATCAACTGGGTAATATAGGCTCCACCATGAGAATCTTCAATAACGTTAAAGATGTCTTTACTCTTACTCTCAAAAATATTGCCTAATGAATTGTCCGGTATAAATTGATCTTTTCCTTCATCAAATCGGTAAAATCCTTGTTCAGTTGCAAAAACAAGGTCATTATTAAAATGGTAAAGCAAGATATTTTTCAGGGAAGGTAATCCAGATTCTAGGGTATAGCAAACTACTCGTTTAGGAGATAAAATATTTTTCGAAGGAGTAATTCGAATAACCCCATCGCGAAAAGTTCCCAGCCATATTTCCCCACCCTCTTTTTCAACAATAGAACGAATGTTTATTCCCGTATTTGGAATTAATCCCTCAAACTCGAAGTACCCATTTTTAAATTCCATTATCCCCAAATTTTCAGAGGTTCCAATGTAAACGATGTTCGGATTGAGTTGGGATTGATATAGTTTATAGGTTGTTTCAGTTTTAGGTATCTTCAATAATTTATTATTCTCTAAAATAAAAACGCCCTCCAATGCTCCTACTAATAGAATTTCTTTGCTTGTGTTTGGGATTTTAAAAATTAAAGATGTCCATGCTTGAGAGATCCCACTTTGTATTTTATTAATCAAACGGTTTTTTAAGTAGTATAAACCCTGAAGCGATCCAATATACATACTCCCATCATGTTGAAAAAGAGTTTGAATATTTCCATCGAGTCCGTGGTACTCATTCCAGTATGAGATTGGCCCGGAGTAATCACATCTGGAAATACCATTGTCTTGAGCTATCCAAAGGTCTTCAGCCCTGTCAACATAAAGGAAATGAATTTTATTTTGAAGAATCCCAGTCTCCTTAGTAATCTTGGAAAGTACCTCTCCATTACTGTTGACGATTATACACCCCCCACTATTAGTACCCAATACAATTTCCTCATCTTTGATAATTGTACCTGAATAAATAAAAGCATCAATTAGCGTTTGGTTTGCTGCAGAGTTGATCTGAATTAACTTTTCATTAATTTTGGATTCAGGTTGGTATTTGTATAGGCCATTAATCCTATTTGCCAGTACTACTTCATTTTTTAGCTGCTTGGCAAAATAAAATTTCTTATTAATGAAATCTTTCCCAACCGGTGCTAAAATAAGAGAATCATTAACCAGTTTGAATAATCCATATTTTTCATCCTGAACGAGTAAATTGTTATTGTAAAGAAAAAAAATGGAGTACGTTGATTTTGCTTTCCAATAAGAAAATCCTTTACTATTGAGGCGAACAATAAACTCTTCAGATCTAAAATAGATACAACTATCGGTACTTAATATATCCCTAAAAGTACCAGTATTGCTAAAACCAAGAGAATCGATCAGTGAAATATATTTTAACCTACCATATTTATTAGGTTGTAAATACCCAATCTCATTTGTCCCAGCAGTATAAATAATACCATGAATATCTTTTCCAAAAGCCCTAGCCGCGATCTTATTCGGGAGTTCAATGAGTTCCCATTTACTTCCATCATAAACAAGAACACCATTACCATTTGCAAAATACATCAATCCTCTATCATCTTGAATGATCCCAAAATTTTGAGGGTGTGCTAAATAAACATCGGCTTTATAATTCGTTATTAATGGATATCCAATATCCTTATTGGATGCTTGAATAGCGTTGCTAAAACATATCGCTACTAGTAGTTCTAAAGTAAGAAAAACTCTTTTTATCATTTTAGGCGTTTCGTTCCATGTTCAATATTAAATAGGAGATCAAACCCTAAGGTAATAATGAGATGAACATTCAAGAATTTCTTAAAAATGTTTTATTGGAATAGAGTGGTTTTCAATAATGTCTAATAAAAAACTTCAACAAGTATAGCAATAAGTAAATTTCTAGTGCAAATTACGCAATTACTTGATATGGGTTAGTATAAAGTGAGTGATATTAATCATCAATTAGATAGGAAGAATGACCAGAAGAGTAAAAGTTTATTCCATTAAATTAGATCTACTTTGACCTTTCGATCATAGTGGCATAATACTTCGTATTCCCGCGCCAAGGGAAGGTCATATAACGCTTTTTGAAGTGAAGGTTGATGCGTTCCCCGCTAAGGGCAACCTCCTCAAGTTGCTTAATCAGCTCTTTTTGATTGCTTTCGACAGAAAAATCAAACGATTCTGCAATTGGACTTGCACCCTTAAGTGCACCAAATGTTTCCAAATTTAGTTTGCCCTCATAGGTCTTAAAAATCAATCCCTTCTGGCTAATCCGTAAAACCTTGCCAGCCATAACTCCCTCTTCGTAAGTTCCCCAAAATAAGAATGCAGAGATGCCAATAAATACGATCAATGCAGCAATAAAGAAACGCTTGATAAGCTTCATACCTTAATTATTTTAATACTGACAAAGTTATCAAATT
>JAYTVX010000362.1:0-7000 GCA_043743775.1 Bacteroidales bacterium
GCGTAGCCAAACATCATCCCTTGATCGCCGGCTCCTTGATCCTCTTCCCTTTCTCTAACAACTCCTTGATTAATATCTGGTGATTGTTCGTGAATGCTCGAAATAACAGCACATGATTCAGAATCGAATCGATATTCGTGTTTTGTATAACCAATACGACGTATTACCCTACGGGCAACTTCCTGAACATCGACGTACGCCTTGGTTTTAACTTCACCGCTTAGAACAACCAAACCGGTTGTAACTAATGTTTCGCAAGCAACTTTTGAATTTGGATCTTGACGAAGAAACTCATCGAGTAATGCATCAGAAATTTGGTCGGCTACCTTATCAGGATGCCCCTCCGAAACGCTCTCGGATGTAAATAAATATCCCATTGTTTTCTATTTAATAAGGTTAATAAAACAGGGAAGGACTAGAGATTGCCAGGTGATAAATCTGTTTTAGCATTTTTTTTCTGTGGTTGCAATCAGTCAAATCATTCCACATTGTCATTTAAACAAGTCTGCAAATCTAACAAAATTAGTTGTTAGTTGTTCGTTGCTGGTTAACGGTTTTTTTAAATATTTAATTACTTCCCTGATATCTATTGCTTTAAAATTAAGGTGTGCTATTTTAAATTCGCTGAAGATCTGGAAATTAGATAGTAGTAATTAACGAACAACTGTCAACTAAATATACCCTTCGGTAACCCGATTAACCTGACGGTAAGTGAGCGAGGCAAGTAAAAAGCCAAAAGTGTTTGCTGTCATATCCCAGATATCAGCACTACGGTTAATAAATAGAATTTTCTGGAGAATTTCGATGGTTGCCCCATAGCTCAATGAAATTGCAGCTGCAATCAGAATTGCGTTTACCGTAACCTTTCGGTACTGCTTTTGGGTGTTATTCTCAGATATTAAAAGGAGAGTAAATACATAGTATAGAAAGAAATGGACAAACTTATCCATCTGTGGGATATCAATAAACTTAACCTTATTAATCTGGTTTCCCGGAATACCACAAAGAACTAGAATAAATAAAGTCCAAACAATCGACTTCCAGTGATTATTCCAAAATTTAAGCATTTTGAATAATAATTGATAATGGTCGAAAGATATACCTTTGTATCGAAATTGCAAAAAATTACCTCCCATACACATTTAATAATTAAAGCATATTGAGACTTTTTAGTGTGTTCAACAATATTTCATTAGGAGTTAACGGCTTAAAAGCGGGGAATCAATCCTGCTTTTTCATTGTGATACTTTGTGATTCAGCATTTTATCTTAACCACCAAACATCATAAAGCCTGCCTAACGGCAGTCAGGGTTAGCACGAAGGGACACATAATACTTTTAATACTGCCTAGCCTGAAAGAGCTAATAATTCTCGATATTAATCCATTCATGAGATTTTTGACTCTGATGATTTTATTTTCAAGCCATTTGTTACCTTTGTCAGTCATTGATAGATATGATGAACAGACCCGAAAAAAGGATTGTTGATTTTATAGGCGATCATCACGTATTAACTCTAGCTACCAGTTTCGAAGAGGAGCCTTGGTGTGCTAATTGCTTTTATGTGTATTTACCCGAAGAGAATAGCCTAGTATTTACTTCCGATTTTGATACAAAACACATACAGCAAGCAAGCCACAATATCTATGTTGCAGGAAGCATTGTTCTTGAAACAAAGATCATAGGCAAGATTCAAGGGGTTCAATTTCAAGGAATAATTTGTGAACCTAAAGGCGATTTCCTCGATAAGGTTAAAACTGCTTACCTAAAAAGATTTCCGATTGCAATGCTTATGGATACGCATATGTGGGTGGTAGACCTTACTTATATTAAAATGACCGATAATATTCTCGGGTTCGGTAAGAAGTTGATCTGGAAAAAAGATCTTCTGTTTCAGAACATTAAAGTGTAGTTAACCTTTTCTTAAACAGCAAAATGGGTCCTTCAGCGTTTCATCCTTCAAAACTAACATTCAAGCAATGATTCTTGTAACCGGAGGAACTGGGCTTACTGGTTCTCATCTTCTTTATGAATTAACCAAGCTTGGTTATACTGTCAGGGCCACAAAGCGATCGAGCTCATCCCTTGATTTTGTTAGAAATATATTTTTGCTCTACACCACAAACGCCGATGAACAATTAAAGCACATCGAGTGGATTGATGCTGATTTGATCGACTACAATTCCTTATTAGATGCAACAAAGGGTGTTGAAACCGTTTACCATACCGGAGCAATTGTTTCATTCAACCCTAAAGATGCTGAATCAATCGGTGAAACAAATATAAGAGGAACAGCAAACCTTGTTGATGCATGCGTCCAAAATGGTGTGAATACCCTCTGTCATGTAAGTTCAATCGCCTCTCTCGGAGAGCCAAACGAACAAGGCCTTGTTGATGAGTCATGCTTCTGGGAGAAAATCAAGGGGAAAAGCGCCTACGCCAAAAGCAAATTCTACGGCGAAATGGAGGTGTGGCGCGGGGCAGAACAAGGGTTAAGAATCATTATGGTTAATCCCGCAGTAATTCTCGGACCAGGACGTTGGGATTCAGGCAGTGGTCAACTCTTTAGCAGGATTTCCAAAGGAATGCCATTATACACCAATGGTATAACTGGTTATGTTGATGTACGTGATGTTGCTAAGGCAATGATTCAGCTAACCGAAAATCAAAAAATCAAAAACGAAAGATTTATTCTTAGCTCTCAAAACCTTAATTACAAAGAGATTTTCTCACTAATCGCTCAAAGTATAGGACAGAAACCACCTCGCATTGAACTAAAGCCCTGGATGATTGTGATTGCTTACCCAATCATCGCGCTAGTAGGAATACTTATTGGAAAGGGTACCTCTATCTCTCGTGAAAACCTAAACTCTGTATTTAATAAAACCCTCTATTCTTCAGAAAAAATTAAACAGAGGATCGATTTTCGCTTTATCCCCATTTCAGATACCGTAAATTTCATCGGTGAAATCTACCGAAAGGATTTCAGAAATTAGAAAAACTTTCTCGCAAAGATACGCCGAGGTCTTCGCAAAGGTCGCTAAGAATCAAAGGTTATTCACGATTCGAACTATCCCATCTTTTAAGGGACTAACATTAAAATTTATAAATAATCCGAGTTTCTTTCCCGTAAGTTTTAAATACGTTAATAGTTGTTTGTGATGTACATCCAGAAAAGTATCCACGGTTTTAATCTCAATGATTACAATACGTTTACAATAATGTTTAAACGGAAACCACATTCAAATTGAATCTCCTTATAAACCAATGGAATTCATTGTTGGGTTTTAATTTCAAATCCTAGATTTCTTAGTTCATATGCTAACGGATTCTCATAAACACTCTCAGGTAATCCTGGACCCAGTTCAGAATGAACTTTCATGGCAGCACCAATAATTTGATGTGATAGTTCATTTTTCGCCATTTTCTTTGCGTGCCTTTGCAAGAAACCTCTTCTCTATTCCATTAAATTATAATCTGTTCATTCGAGTTAAATCGCTTTCTCCTTTTTGACGTATGAGTACGCAATGTAACCTATTCCAGCAATCACGAATGGTATGCTCAAGAGCTGTCCCATATTTAAGCTCATCGTCTTTTCGAATTCAACCTGTGGCTCTTTAATAAATTCAATAATAAACCTTGCAGCAAAAACACCAGTAAGGAAAATTCCGAACAGAAGACCTTGACGGGGTTTGCTATTCGTTTTAAGATATATAAAATAGAGTATTACAAAGATGAGTAGGTAAACGAATGCTTCATACAGCTGAGTGGGGTGTTTTGGGAATATTTCGGAGTTCTGTTCAAAAATAAATCCCCAGGGAAGATTTGTTTCAACCCCATATATTTCGGAGTTCATGAGGTTTCCCATACGAATTAAAAAACCAGCAAGAGCAACGGTAATAACTAATCGATCCATTACATATAGCCACGAAACCTTATGCGCTCTGCTAAAAAAGTATAACGCAAGAATGATCCCAACTGCAGCACCATGGCTTGCTAGCCCACCTTGCCATATTTTTAAAATATCGAGGGGGTGGCTTAAGTAGTAATCCGGTTGATAAAACAGGCAGTGGCCAAGCCTTGCCCCGAGTATTGTTCCAAGTGCGATATATATAGTCAACGAATCAAGGAATCCTTCGGGAAGGCCCTCCTTTTTAACAATCCGAGTAAATATTAAATACCCGAGGTAAAACGAAAGTGCCCACAAAACGCCATAGTAACGAATTGCAAATCGTCCAATTCGAAAGATCTCAGGATCAACATTCCAGTGAATCGATGCTAGTATCATTTACTTAATGGTGTTATTTAATGTTGGTAAAGATAGTTTATTGAGTTGAAAAGAAGAAGTTAAAAGTACTTGGTGTTCGAAGTAATTTGAGTTTGCTTTTGAAGAATTCATAAAAAGAATTACTCCATGAAAGTATTTGATGTAATTACAAACTTAAAAAAGATAGCCACGAATGCACGAAAAAGATATATTCGTGCATTCGTGGCTATGTATTTTTCCTAAAACCGATTGAGCCAACGGTATCTGCGTGCAGTATCGCCTAGCTTATAGCCAATCATAATCTCGTGTGAACCCGCACGGCTAAGTGTTGCTACGTCGCTGAAGTTATAGTCAAAAGCATAGCCAAAAGTGAACTGTTTATATCTTGCACCAAACATCATAACCATTGCACCCACTGTACGATACGAAACACCAACCCAGTATTCTTGTCTGTAATACCCTTTTAAATTAAGGTCGAGAGAATTTCCGCGTCGTTCGGTGAAAGTAAACAGCATAGACGGTTCAATTGCAAAGGGGCTTTTATAGGGTTCAAATCGATAACCCCCGATGAGGTAATATTGTCGTAAAATTCTGTATGCATCGTTCGGGTTTCCTGTACCAAACTGGAATGAACTTTGAAATAATGAAGTAGCTGATACCCCAGCATAATATTTCTCGGTGCTAATCAACACGCCAACATTTGCGTCGGGTGAAAATTTTTGATTTTTCCCGATAAGCGGATCAATAATGTTGGGATCATAGGTGTCTTTTTGAGTAACATTCACGCTAAATTGATAAGCCGAAACAGATCCACCAAAGCTTAACTGAACATCGCGCATGTATATATGGTATGCATATGTTCCTTGAAATCCAGTACGACGAATTCGTCCGTTGACATCATTGTAAACAAAAGCTCCTAATCCCACGCGTCCACTCGGACGACGTTTACGTGCCCTTGCTTTGATTAACCGCGAACGATTTCTATAGCTCGTTTTTAGTATTCTTGTTTGGCCGCTTACGGCGTACGTTTTTGGTCCTTCACCGTATCCGGCCCACTGATTTCTGGCTGTTAGGTGAAATGCTGTTAACCCCTCTGCTCCGGCTACGGCTGGATTAATCAGGTAGGTGTTAAGCATATACTGACTGTAAAGCGGTTGCTGCTGAGAAAACCCAGCTACGGCTGTACAAACAGTGAGTAATAACAATATGTTTAACTTCTTTACCATATCTACAATTCCTTTGATTCAAGATTCAAATTCCAAAAAACAAATCTCAAATTCCAAAAAAAACTTTCTCTGCGACTCTGCGGTTAAAATTCTTCCTTCTATCGAATTATTGTAATTGACCCTTTATACAAATAAGTCTTTCCTTTAACTTTAAACCTTATTACATAATGGTATGAGTCCATTGGGAGAGCATTTCCATTTAAATCTCTTCCATCCCATGCAATAAAGTCTTGATTTGAACTCCACACTAACTTACCCCAGCGGTTGAATACATTAACCTCAATATTATCGAAGTAGGGGTATAAATCTTGATCTACACCATCTGGCGCAGGGAAGTACCATTTGTCGTTTATACCATCACCATTGGGCGTGAAGGCTGCAGGGATGCGCAGATCGGCATAATCTTTTGCACCTATTTTAATACTTGCAGTATCGGTACAACCATTGTTGTCGGTAACGGTTACCCAAATATTTTGATTTCCAGAATATCCATTTACAGTAATGCTCGGTAAATTTGAGTTCGTACTCCATTTATAGGATACAAAATCAGATTTATAAACATCAAGAACTAGCGTTTGACTGCTAAATAACACCGTATCCTTCCCCAAGGGAATAATGGGTAGTGGATTAACGGTTAAGTTGGTAGTATCGTAATAACAGTTTTCTTTGTTGTCAACTAATCTGACCTTATAGGTACCAGCCTCGCCGGTAAAATAAAGTTGGTTCGTGGTAGCGTCCTGCCAGAGGTAATCCAAATACCCTGAACCGGGATCTAGCTTTGCCTTTTGTCCTATACAGATAGCCATCTTGTCCTCAATTAGGTTGGACAAGGGTATAAATATTTCTGAAGAATTAAGAATAACATCTTGGGTGTAAGGATCTCCATCTCCACACCCAACATAATCGGGATGCTCTACCACCTCAAAGGTATACGTGCCTCCCTTTAAGCTGCTATCCCATTTAATTTCAATGGAATCACCTCTTCCGTTTCTATCTACATAACGATATAATGCTGGATCTACGGTACTGCCATCTTCAAATTTGACAGTCCATGTAAAATCGCTATGGCCGTTTAGTCCAAATACACCATAACGCTCAATTGTGCCAACGCAGGCCGAAGGCAGGCTTGGTACCTGCCCCCGGGTCTGCATTACAGCAGTAATTAGAGTAAGTGCTAACGCTATTTTAAGCAGAAGTTTCAATGCTGATGAACGTTTAGTTAAGCACAATTATTAGTTACAAATATCATCCTATTATAAACCCCAGCTATTAGCAATATGGTAGATAGGACCAGTAACAGGTTTTGGATATACAATAACGTATCCTTTTTTAATAAAAGCCGTTGCATCAAATGTGTTAGCAATGGCTGCATTGGTATACCATGTATAGTTTGCAGAATTGATAGCGGGAGCAGCACCTGCTGTTCTCCAAGCTAAATAGTCAGCTTTACGTGAAATCTTACCATTCCATGAATTTAGGTCAAACTCGTATACCGTGATATTGTTGTT
>JAYTVX010000363.1:0-3289 GCA_043743775.1 Bacteroidales bacterium
CCTATTGTAATGACCTCGCTGGCTACAACCTTTGGCGCACTTCCTATTGCTTTGGCTATAGGTGCTGGAGCTTCAAGCCGTGTATCTCTTGGTATAGTTGTCGTAGGAGGTTTACTCTTTGCCTTGATACTAACCCTTTTCATAATACCGGTTATGTATATTATATTTTCAAGCAAAAAAAATTGATTCGAGTTTGCTTTAGAATCATTAAAACAGAATTAGATGAAAACATTTTTTATAGCGATACTACTTACTATATATTCGTTTACAAATGCCCAAACAGTATTAACCGTTGATGATGCGCTAAAAATTGCGCTTGAGAAAAATTACGGCATACTTGTAACACGCAACGATGCTGCAATATCAAGAACTAACAATTCTTTTGGGAGTGCAGGTATGCTACCAAATATATCACTTATAGGAAATGGGAACTACTCTATTAATGATATCAACCAGAAAAACGCTGATGGAACTAAATCCAATATTTCTGGTGCAACAACAAAATCATTAAGTACGGGAATCGAGCTCTCCTGGACAATATTCGATGGGGGTAAAATGTTTGTTACCAAGAGTAAACTAAATGAAATACAGGCTCTTGGTGAAATTCAGTTCAAGGATCAGATACTACAAACCCAGTATGATGTTATTTCCGCTTACTACGATATAGTAAGGCAAAAACAGCAATTAAACTCTATCAACGAGATCATTAACTACAATAAAGAACTGGTTAAAATTTTACAGACCTCTTTTGATGGTGGTTCGATCTCAAAACCCAATCTTCTTCAGGCTAAAATAGATTTGAACGTTTACACCGAGAATTCCATTAATCAACAATATGTTATCGATGTAGCAAAAAAGAACTTAAACCGCATCCTTGGATCAACCATCGATTTCTCATTTGAAGTCACCGATTCCATACCATTAAACTATTCAATCGATAAAAGTGAATTACTTCAAAAACTGGATGACTCAAATACAAGCATACTATCGTTTCAAAAACAGATGGAAATAGCCAAACTGAGCCTAAAAGAGTATACCAAATCAAGATATCCATTAATCAACTTCAACGCTGGTTATAATTTAGCACAAAACAATTATTCTAAAAATTCTGTTTTACAAAGAAACACTCTTGGTCCACAATTCGGTGGATCTATTTCCATCCCTCTTTACCAATCGGGAAGAATTCAACGGCAGATTTCAATTGCTAAGATAGAAGTAGAATCGGCAGAGTTTAACCTCAAAAACATTAAACTTCAGGCCAGAACCGATTTACTCAATGCAATCACGCAATTTGAAAATCAACAAAAGTTGAGAACTATTGAAAAAGAAAATAATGAGCTGACCAAGGAAAACCTCGAAATTAGCCTTCAACGGTTGAAGCAAGGACAAACAACTACATTAGAAGTACATATGGCTCAAGAAAACTATGTTCAGTCCTGTACACGTCTTATTAACTTTGAATTTAACCTTAAAATTGCCGAAACAAAGCTGAAACAGCTATTAGCTTTGATGTAGAGTTAAGGAAAGATAATATGCAGAAATAAAAAACCACCTTTTGGGTGGTTTTTTATTGTCGGCTCGGAGAGGATCGAACTCTCGACCCCATGATTAAGAGTCACGTGCTCTACCAGCTGAGCTACGAGCCGATTCGTAAATTCAGGGTGCAAATGTAAACTTTTTACCTTACTTTTGAAAGGATTTTAATTTTTCTTTACTTAATGATCATTTTTAGTTAAATAAAAGCAATGAAAAAAACGATACTTATTACTGGTGGTGCGGGTTTTATTGGTTCTCACGTGGTTCGCAGATTTGTAAATAAATACCCCGAATACAACATTATTAACCTCGACGTTCTGACTTATGCCGGGAATCTTGAGAATTTAACCGACATTGAAAAGAGTCCAAACTATAAATTCATAAAAGCTGATATTACTGATGAAATAGTTATAAATGAATTCTTTAGCAATAATGCTGTAGATGGGCTAATTCATCTTGCTGCAGAATCACATGTTGACAGATCGATCTCTGATCCAATGGCATTTATCAAAACAAATATTCTTGGTACAGTAGTTCTGCTTAATGCAGCCAAGAAACAGTGGAAGGATAATTTCGATGGTAAATTATTCTACCATATATCCACCGATGAGGTTTATGGAAGCCTTGGAAACGAGGGCCTTTTTACTGAAGAAACCTCCTACGATCCACGTAGTCCTTATTCTGCTTCAAAAGCATCATCAGATCATCTTGTTCGGGCTTACCACCATACTTATGGTTTACCCATTGTCGTTTCAAATTGCTCAAATAATTACGGTTCGAATCAGTTTCCCGAAAAACTGATCCCTTTAGCGATCAATAACATCAAAAATAGTAAACCCATACCTGTTTATGGAAAAGGGGAAAATATTCGCGATTGGTTATTTGTTGAGGATCACGCTTCAGCAATCGATTTGATTTTTCACAAAGGGAAAAATGGCGATACCTATAATATAGGGGGTAATAATGAGTGGACGAATATTGATTTGATTAAACTGCTTTGCAAAATAATGGATGGCAAATTGAATAGGCCATTGGGCGAGTCGGAGAAGCTGATTACCTATGTTAAAGATCGTGCAGGTCACGATCTTAGGTATGCAATTGATTCCACGAAACTTCAAAATGAATTGGGTTGGGTGCCTTCACTTCGACTCGAAGAGGGACTTTCTAAAACCGTTGAATGGTATTTAAGCAACCAGAAATGGATGGATGATATCTTATCGGGAAACTATCAGCAATACTATAACGAACAGTATCAGAATCGTTAAAAAAGAAAGGGAGCGAAATGCTCCCTTTTATATTACTTTGAACAGTACGTATTATTCGACGGTAACCGACTTAGCTAAGTTTCTTGGTTGGTCCACATTGCAACCGCGCATCAACGCAATATGATAAGCTAACAGCTGTAAGGGAATAACGGCTAACAATGACTCAACTATTTCGTGGGCTTTAGGGATTTCTAGAACATAATCGGCCATCTCTTTTATTAATGTGTCCCCTTCAGTAACAATTGCTATCACAACACCTTTACGTGCTTTAACCTCCTGAACATTGCTTACCACCTTCTCGTAGCCACTATCCTTTGCAGCAATCACCACAACAGGCATCTTCTCATCGATTAGGGCAATAGGTCCGTGCTTCATTTCAGCAGCGGGATAACCCTCTGCATGGATATAAGAGATTTCCTTAAGTTTTAGAGCACCTTCAAGGGCTGCAGGGAAGAAATAACCCCTTCCGAGGTAAAGAAAATTTGTAG
>JAYTVX010000364.1:0-4248 GCA_043743775.1 Bacteroidales bacterium
CAATAACTTTGTTAGAGTTGTTCCCGATAAAAAAGATAGTCAAATTAAATTCGTTATCTCAAAGTCAGATGTTCGTAAATCTGAATTAACTAAGGATGAAGTTAAAGCACTTCAGGATTTCATCGCTAAATCAGTTGTTGATAAGAAAAAAGAATTTAAAGGTGTTAGCGTTTCTGCTTATGCATCTCCAGATGGACCAGAGGCTGATAATGCAAAGCTTTCAGTTGATCGTGGAAAGAATACCGAAAAATGGTTAAGCGATATCTTCAAAAAAGCTAAAGTTGATCCTAAAACAGGTAATCTTGTTACAGTTCAAACAACAGCTGAAGACTGGGACGGATTCCAATCATTAGTTTCTACTTCTGATGTTCAGGATAAAGAGTTAATTCTTCGTGTTCTTTCGATGTACTCAGATCCTGCTGTTCGTGAAAAAGAGATCAAAAATTTATCAAAAGTTTACTTAGTTCTAGCTGAGAAAATTCTTCCAGAACTTCGTCGCTCAAAGATGACTGCAAACGTTAACCTAGTAGGTTATTCCGATGAGGAGTTAGTAAATAAGCTTAACACCAATACATATGACAGCTTAACCTTAGAGGAAACGATGTATGCAGTTGGTTTAATCGCTGACGCTGACAAAAAAATTGAAGTTTACAACAAAGTTGCTGCAAAATTCAACGATGTTCGCGCTTACAATAATATCGCTTACCTATATCTATTGAAGAAGGATATTGCAAATGCAAAACCTGCTTTAGAGAAGGTTGCTACATCAACAGAACCATCTGTTATCAATAACCGTGGTTGTGTTGCTTTATTGGAAGGTGATGTTGCTGGTGCTGAAAAACTTTTTGCTGAAGCTACTAATGCTGGTCCTGATGTTAAATACAACCTTGGTATCATTGCAATTATTAACAATCAATACCCAGCTGCTGTTGAGTATCTTGGTGGATCAGATTCTTTCAATCAAGGTCTATCATTATTGTTAACCGGCAAGAACGATGCTGCTAAGAATACCTTCACTAAGGTTGAAACTGCTAAGGGTTTCTATGGTTTAGCAATTGTTGGTGCTCGTATTCAAGACGAAGCAATGGTTCTTACCAACCTTCGTACTGCTCTTGGAAAAGATGCTGCATTAAAAGTTCGCGCAAAGAACGATCTTGAATTCCTTAAATATTTCCAAAACGATGCTTTCAAAGCTATTGTTGAGTAAATATTTCTAAATAGATATTGAGAGGCTGCTTTTTCAAGCAGCCTCTTTTTTTTGTCTTCAAAATTGCCCTTCCCTCCTTTTTAATATGCTCAACTAAAATAATTCATCTAATACTATTTGGAAATCAGCCCAATACAGTAATTCTAAAATAATTTTAAAAAATATTTCACGGATGGAGAACAATTATAAGAAAGAGGATATATATTTGCACCCAGAAAACTAAAAAAACTAAAATAGTTTCCATATGAAAAACACTAGCATTGAAGGTAAAATCCTTGAGGCCGCGGAAGAGCTGTTTATGCAGTATGGATACAGCAAGACCTCTGTTGATGATATTACTGAACGAATTCGAATCAGTAAAAAAACGTTATACCAACACTTCGAAAGCAAAGAGAAAATCTTGGTTACGATTTTTGAGAGAATAAAGACAGAACTTTCGGGACAGATTGAAAATGTCCTTGCTGATAAATCACTGGCGTTTTCTGAGAAATTGAAGGAGAGTATGAGGATTATTTCAAGTCAATTTTCAAAAATACCACCATTCTTTTATGCCGATATTCAGTACCAAGCACCCGAAGTATGGAGTATGTGGCTCGATTACAAAAAAGATGCAGCATTCCGTCATTTCAGACACCTCCTTGAGGAGGGGAAGGCCTCTGGAGATATTAAACCAGATATCAATATTGATATGACGGTATTCTTTTATCTCAGTGCACTACACAGCATGCTTGATCCGAAATTCATTAAACAGCAGTTGCCTGCTGAAGTAGCAGATAATCTTCCAGCCTCACCGCTTGATAGGTTTAACGAGGCCGTAAGAATAGTATATCTCGGAATACTTACCGATAAAAGTAAGCAAGAATTAAAAGAGAAAGTAAGTTAAAAAACAATTTAAAACAGATGAAAACAAGGGTCCTATTTCTGATTCTAATCTTCACACTTAGTTCGATAATGTGTAAGATAAGCGCACAAACGCTGCAAGTTTCGCTTGAACTAAGGGAACTTATTGAACTTTCCTTAAACAAGGATTACAAGGTTGTAGAAAAAGATATTGATAAGCAGATAACCGAAGTTCAGCAAAAAGCCGTCCGTTCGGCTTACATCCCAAAAGTAGAGCTAGGTGGTAAATATTTATATGCCTATTCTTCGATAAATTCAAAGATGGGTGAAATAGATGGTTTTGAAAGTATCTCGAAGTTACAGGAATTTATGACTAATCCTGCTTTCCCCATAATGTTCCCGAATTTGGCAGGTTTAAGCAGTGATATCATAAAACTTCAGCAGCTATTGGCGCAGCAAGGAATGCAACTTCCTTCAGTAACCAATAATTTGGATGGAGATTTATCGGGCAATTATTTTGGAGTTGATATTACTGCAAAAATGCTCCTGTATAGCGGCGGTCAGGTGCCGAACGCTTCTAAAGCGTTAAAAGCTAAGATAAAAGCCCAAGACGCATTGTCAGATAAGATTAAGTCGGATGTAATCAGCGATGTGATAACCTATTACGATCAACTTGCCTTGCTCATCCAGTCCAAAAGTGTACTCGATGAATCGACCCTAAGATTAGCGGCTGAAAAAAAATATGCGAACGCAGCTTTGAAAAATGGCCTTGCAACAACTTTCGATACGCTTAAAATTGCAGTTGTAGATGCGAGTCTGCAAGCAAAACTCTCGGATTACGAAAGTAAGAAAACATTGTTGTATCAGAAGCTAGCCCAGCTCACAGGTAAGCCAGCTTCAAGTTTCGAAACCTCAAATCCTGAATTACATCTTTTGATATATGCCGATACTAGTACCGATATCAGTAATCGGGCAGAACTTAGAGCGTTGACGGCTGGAGTTGAGGCACAAAAATATATGCTAAAGTCCGAAAAATCACATTATCTACCAAAGGTTCAGGCGCTAGCATCGGTTCGTTATGATAATATCTTCAAGGCTGACGCCAATTTTAACGCTCCGATACCCATGGAGATGAAAGTCAATAATATAGGATTAGGCCCTACATATATGGTTGGAGTGGGTTTTAAATGGGAAATTTTAGATCGTTCAGGTGGTTCCGCCAAAGTTCAACAGGCAAAATTGGAAGTAAGGAAAGCTGATAATGCCCGAGAGGAAGCTCGTGAGCTCCTGCAGCTTAATCAGACCAAGGTAACAACTAATTACAAGGCATCAATAGTTCAGGTTTCATATAAAGACAAACAACGTCAGGCTGCCCGTATGGCGCTCCAACTCGCGCAAAAATCTTATAACGAAGGGATGATAAATATTACAGAACGATTGGCAACCGAAACTGAAATGCAGAATGCTGAACTGGAATACTTTCAAGCAGTTTTTGCACAACGCCAATCAGCTTTGGATTGCTATAAAGCCACTGGCAACCTAGTATTGTCCAATATTAGGTAAGAAAACAAACAAAAAAGTTGTCAAAAAAATATAATCGCTTATCCAATGAAAACAATAAGTAAAAGACATTCAGGAATGCAAACCGCATTTTTAACCTTGATATTAGTAATCGTATTCGTTAGTATAATAGGTTGGATCGTCCTAAGACCTGAGCCAATTATTTTACAAGGTCAAGCAGAAGCAACAGAAGTAAGGGTATCGGGAAAAGTGCCTGGTCGAATCGAAAAATTTAATGTATCGGAGGGAATGACGGTAAGAAAAGGCGATACATTGGTTCTACTAAGCAGTCCAGAGCTTGATGCAAAGCTATTTCAGGCAGTATCTGCTGAAGATGCTGCCAATGCACAGAGTCAAAAAGCAATTAAAGGTGCACGTGCCGAGCAAATCGCTGGGGCATATGAGCTATGGCAGAAAGCTGAGGTTGGTGTAAAACTAGCAGAAAAAACATACACTCGTTTACAGAATATGTATAACGAAGGTGTTGTATCTGCCCAAAAACGTGATGAGGCAGAGGCCAACTATCAGGCATCAGTTGCAACATCAAAAGCTGCAAAATCGCAATATGATATGGCTCTTAATGGTGCTGAAAAGGAGGATAAACTTGCAGCTGTCGCTTTAGTGAACAGAGCAAAGGGAGC